>JAUXMA010000024.1 GCA_030623425.1 Rhodospirillaceae bacterium | reverse complement strand
TAAAATAAAGTGAAAGCGGATACGCTTGCGTTGATCCGCGATGGCGCGATTTTTCAGCACCCCCGAGGCAATGACGATTTCGGGTATGAACTCCTTCTTGCCGGCAGGCCATCAGGTGGACACCGGAAACTCCGGGGATTCCCCTGATCTCCTGGATCGATTCGATACAAAGATCGCGCCCTTCCAGTTTCTGGTTTTGGGCTCCTTCAAGGTGGGCAATCACCGGATCCGGGATGTGCGCGTCGGCCGCGAAAGCTTCCTCGCCGAGCCAATCTTGCACTTGCGGGGTTTTCGTCCGGGCGTCGAAAAGTCCGGCGTTTAACAAGGATTCAAGAGCGCCGTTTCCCCCATGTCCGGATGGGCGAGCAGGCTGTTCAGCAAGGTCGTTTTGCCGCTGCCGAGAAAACCGGTGATGATGGTAACAGGCGTTGATGTGACGGCTTCGCTCATGGGCATGCTTTAAGGCGTATCAAGTTCAACCGGCGCCAGGCCCATTGCACCAAAAAGCCGATTTATTCCGCCCTCTTGTTGGCCGTCCCGTGGATCGACCGTTATCTCCCACCGCCGAGCGCGAATTGCGCGGTCTGATCGCGCCCGTAATAGCGCCTGGCGTAATAGGACATCGTATCCTTCAGGTAACGCTTGAGTTCATCATATCCGACCGATCCGTCACCATTCCCAAATGGCGCCGCGTCGGCTTTCCCGGACATGCCCAAGAGATAGTATTTGGTGAACAGGCCGTGCGACTTGTCTTTCTCCCATGAGGCCATTTCCCTTGCCCCGCCGGCGGCTATCACCGTGACGTTGGCGGGCACGCTAAGGGTTTTCGCCCTCATATAGACCGGCGAGGCGTTGGAGATCACGGCACCGCCTTCCGCGGCACCGGAAAAACAGGCTTCCAGCACCACCGTGATGGACTTGGCCGGTACCTTGCCAAGATTGGCGTAGAGAACCGCCAAGGGATATCCGTTAAGTTCGATTGTCGCCGGATTGGCGTTCACCGGAACCAGATAAGGAGTGCCATCGCCGCCGGCCGGCGCGCCGTGGCCCGAGTAGTAAACGGTGACGTTGGATCGTCCCGGTTTGACCCAGTTGAACAGCCGTCCCTTGAATTGGCCGCGGCTGCCAAAGACCGAAATCAGGTCCGCTTGCGTAGCGTCACGAAGATCAACGATGTTGCCCTCGCGAACTCCCAGCGCCTGTATCACGTAACGCTTAAAGCCCTCGGCATCCGCATAAGCCGGGACGACGTTGGGAATGTCCTTTCCTTGCTTGGCGTAATCGGCATTTCCGATGATCACCGCGATGTCGTCAGGGCGCGGCGCCACCCTCTTGAAGGTCACATCAATGGGCGTTGACGGAAATGCCGATGCGGCCGCCGCCGGGCGGTTGAAGGAAGGAACGCTCCCAGCCGCCAGTGCTTTCGGCCGGGCACCCTTGGGCAGGAGCCAAACTTCTTGGACCTCTTCCATACCTATGGAGAGCCGTGTAACGGCGTATCCCTTGGCAAAGCCGTTGCCGCCTTCCGAGACCCGGATGACGAACTCGCCAGCCATTATTCCCCGGTCAAAATCGATGTAGTCGAACCCGTATCGCCCCTCGGCCTTGATAGTCTTCGGACCGCCGCCCATACTGCACTTGTAGGGATTGCTGAGCCAGAGGAAATTTTTTGAAGAGCGAACGGCCAATGTGGAACGGGCATCGTCGCAAATGCTGGGGGTGCCAAAAACAATGGTCGGGATGTTGACCCGAAATCTGACGCCCCGTTTGCCGTCATAGCGTGCCCCGGCGCGAATCGCCCCGCCGGGAACATAACCGGTGGCCGGAACCAACCCGTTGACCGTGTACGATAGTTGGTCTTCGAGGCAACGCCGATCATCCCGATTGGCGGGGCAGAAGTTCCAAGCGCCAGGCCCGTTGGCCTTGAACATTTCGGCGAGGGCCTTGGCGATATCGTCAAGGGCGAACTTCTCCCCAGCCTTCCCGCACTCCCCGCCGGCGCATATCTCCACCGCCGATTGCGGATGATAGGCTGGCATCATTGGCGGCGGCGGGTGAGCACAACTTGCGAGAAGTCCAATAATCACCAACACCGCGAACGCGGCCAACCGTTTCACGGCGGCACTCTCGACGTTTACTCCAGAGGCAAATGTCATTTTTATCCCAACCGTGGTCACGACGTCCCGTTCGTTTGGATTTCCCTCGACATCCTTGACCGGCATTTCCCGGGTAACTTTCGAATCCTTGGGCGAGAGAACCCAAAGCCGCCCTGACAACCATCATGCGAAAACTCATCATCCTCGCAAACGCCTTGATCGGAGATCAACGCAAATGGCAAGAAATCAGACCTCGGCTCATAACGGGCACTCCAATCCTCGGCGGCGATGCGCTTTCCGCGGTCGGCGGCCGGCGAGCGCCGGTCCTTCTTGTCGAAGGCCGTCGCGGTGTAGATGTCCGAGGTCATGGATGGTTTCCATTTCTTCCGACCAATCTCCAAGGCGCGAAGGATGGAGCATTATCCACTCACCTGGAATGGGAATGTCCCGTCTTCCGAGCTCTTTGGCGACACCTTATCAACCCGTCGCCGACAAAACGATGGAGGATTTCCTAGACTAAATTATCTATAAGCTCATGAGCATGCTTTAAGGAGGGCGCGACAGGGACCGAACCATGCGAATGCCGTTAGCCGAAAGCCTCTATAAAACCGCTCGCCGAGTGCTGGGGTTTCTTCACCGGGACCGAGAGGCGGAATCGGAGGACCGCCCGGAGCACCCTCCCGAGCCGTGGAAAAAGACCTATCCCGAGGGCATCGACTGGCGCTGCGAGATCGCCCCCAAACCCTTGCCCGCCTTGCTCGACGAGGCGGCGGCGGCGTTTCCCGACAACGTCTGTGTCAATTTCCGCGGCAGACGCTACCGCTACCATGAAATCGCCGAACTGGTGGACAAGGCGGCGAAAGGATTCCAGGCCATGGGTGTGCAAAAGGGCATCAAGGTCGGACTGATGCTGCCCAACAGCCCTTACGCCGTGATCTGCTTTTACGCCGTTCTCAAGGCCGGCGGCACCGTCGTTAACGTCAACCCGCTCTACGCCGAACGCGAGATCAAGCGGCAAATCCGCGACTCCGGCATGTGCATCCTGGTGACGCTCGCCATGAAGACGCTCTACCCGAAGGTGGCGAAGCGTCTCGCCGACGGCGGCGGCCTCGAGACGATCGTCGTCTGCTCCATGACCGGCATCCTGCCGTTTCCGGAGAACGCCCTCTTTGCCGTTCTCAGGCACCGCGAGATCGCCGCCGTTCCGGACGACGACCTGCATATGCGCTATGATCGCCTGATCGACAACGACGGCGTTTTCGAGCCAGCCGAAATCGATGCCGGGCGCGATGTCGCCGTGCTGCAGTACACCGGCGGCACGACCGGCCTGCCGAAAGCCGCCAGATTGACCCACGCCAACCTTTACGCCAACGCGGTCCAGGTCGAAATGTGGGCGCAAGGCGCCAAACCGGGCAGGGAAAAAATCCTCGGCGTACTGCCTTTGTTCCATGCTTTCGGCATGACCGCGGTGATGAATGTGGGCTTGCGCCTTGGCGCCGAGATGATTTTGCTGCCGCGCTTCAAGACGGCCGAGGTCTTGAAGGCCATCGACCGCGAGCGCCCGACCATCTTCGTCGGCGTGCCGACCATGTTTTCGGCGCTCAACGGCGCCCGCGACCTTGGCAAGCAAGACCTCTCCAGTCTCGTTTTTTGCATCTCCGGCGGGGCGCCGCTGCCCGCCAAGGTGCGGCGCGTCTTCGAGGAGATGACGGGATGCACCCTGGTCGAGGGATACGGCTTGAGCGAAACGGCACCGGTATGCACCGTCAATCCGTTCACGGGCATCAACAAGACAGGCTCCGTGGGCTTGCCGTTGCCGGCGACGCTGATCGAGATCGTCGCCCGCGACGGGTCCGATCGAGTTTTGCCGTTGGGCGAACATGGCGAAATTTGCATCACCGGCCCGCAAGTCATGGCCGGCTACGCCAACCGGGCGCAGGAAACCGTCGATGCCTTGCGGGGCGGCAGGCTGCATACCGGCGATATCGGCTACCTCGACGAGGACGGTTATCTTTACGTCATCGACCGCATCAAGGATCTGATCCTGAGCAGCGGCTTCAACGTCTATCCGCGCATGGTGGAAGAGGCGATCCAGCTTCATCCAGCCATCGAGGAAGTCGCCGTTTGCGGCGTCGCCGACCGCCATCGCGGTGAAATCGTCAAGGCTTTCGTCAAGCTCAAGGACGAAGAGAGGCTGAAGGCGGCGGAATTGCGGGCTTTTCTCAAGGACAAACTGGCGCCCTTCGAGATTCCCCGGCGCATCGAGTTCCTAGAAACCCTGCCCAAAACCCTGATCGGCAAAATCTCCAAGAAAGAGCTGATCGGCGGGGAAACAGCGGAACCGTCGGACGGCCGGGACGGAGCCGTCAAAACGGAGCCATGAGACATGACCGCGAATTCGCCGCCCGTGTGTCGCCGTTGTGTGAAAAGTGCGTCGCCGCCAGTATCGATTGACCCCTCGGCAGTCCGGACGAGATAAGCAGGAGGGTCAGGCGGTCGGGGTCGAACGGCTATTCCAGCGCGGCCAGCGTCATTTCCGGGGCGCGGTCGAGCACCTTGAGCAACGCCTTGGCCGGTCCCGCCGGCGATCGTTTGCCTTGTTCCCAGTTCCGCACGGTATCCAACGGAACGCCGATCCGGGCGGCGAAGGCAACCTGCGTCAGTCCGGTGCGTTTTCGCACCCGCCGAGCATATGCCGCCGCGTCACGGCGAGCGGCTTCTTCATCCTCGGCCATCTGGTCGGCGATATCATCTTCGGTGGTTGCATCAACGCGCTTGCTGTCGATGCGTCCAATGGTGGCCTTGTCCGCATTTCGTTTCGGGACAACGCTTCCATCGGCATTAAGAGTCGTGCGTACTTGCGTCATGGCGATCAACCTCTCTCCGATTCGCCTTGCGGGCCGAAATGATGCGCGGGCGATGGGCGCGCGGCGTGGAAATTCGGGAAATTCGGTGACAGCATACTAATTTCAAAGCGTTGCCATTTCCAAACAAGCGGAAAGATGTAAATTAGTATGCTGTCACCGAATTTGTCACCGAATTTCTGGTCATGACACCGGATATTAAAAATGATAATGAGAGCTGCCGCATGGACATGCTCCAACTTGACTAACGCCGCGGCGTCGAGGAGAACGGAGTCATGGAATTGCCTTTTCGCATCGATCACGGCCGGCGCGCCGGAGCGTTGCCGCCGCATCACCATGACCCATTCGAGCGCATGCTGGTCGCGCCGGCGCGGGCCAAGGAGCCGACCCCGATCACCGACGGCCGGCGCATCGAGCCTTACGATCTTTGGGTTTTGTGGACATGACCAACGCCGTCATCGCCGGCTACGCCCGTTCGCCTTTCACCTTCGCCGGCAAGGGCGAGCTGGCGAAAGTCCGTCCCGACGACATGGCCGCGCGGGTGGTCAAGGGGCTGATGAAAAAAACCGGCGTCAAGCCCGCCGATGTCGAAGACCTGATCCTCGGCTGCGCCTTCCCCGAGGGCGAGCAAGGGATCAACGTCGGCCGCTTGACCGTTTTTCTCGCCGGCCTGCCGAAATCGGTCGCCGGAGTCACCGTCAATCGTTTTTGCGGCTCGTCCATGCAGGCCATCCACATGGCCGCCGGCGCCATCGCCTTGGGCGCCGGCGAGGTGTTCATCTGCGCCGGCGTCGAATCGATGACCCGGGTGCCGATCATGGGTTTCAATCCGCTGCCCCACCCAGGCCTCTATGTAAAATATCCCCAGGCCTACATACCCATGGGGGAGACCGCCGAGAACGTCGCCGTCAAATTCGGCCTTTCCCGCGCAGAGCAGGAGGCCTTCGCGCTGGCCAGCCACGTCAAGGCCGCCGCCGCGCGCGAGCAAGGCAATCTCGCCGCCGAGATCGTCTCCTTCGGGAAGGGCAAAACCAAGGTCGACACCGACGGCTGCATCCGTCCCGACAGCTCGCTGGAGGCCTTGGCCGATCTCAAGCCCGCCTTCGACGAAAACGGCACGGTGACCGCCGGCACGTCTTCGCCCCTGACCGACGGAGCGGCGGCGGTGCTGGTGGTAAGCGAGGACTACGCGGAACGAAACGGCCTCGATCCCGTGGCCCGCGTAAAAGCCGTCGCGGTGGCCGGCTGCCAGCCTGAAATCATGGGCATCGGTCCCGTCGCGGCAACCAAGAAGGCCCTGGCGCGGGCCGGTCTCAAGGTCGCCGACATCGACGTGATCGAGCTCAACGAGGCCTTCGCCTCCCAGGCACTTGCCTGCATCGACAAGCTGAAGCTGGACGGCGACAAGATCAACATCGATGGCGGCGCCATCGCCCTTGGCCATCCGCTCGGCGCCACCGGCGCCCGCATCACCGGCAAGGCTGCGGCGCTGTTGCGGCGGCAAGGGGGGAGATACGCGCTGGCCACCCAGTGCATCGGCGGCGGCCAGGGCATCGCCACTATCCTGGAGGCCATGTAGATGACGGAGATCGCCGAGATCTCCAAGGCCGCCGTCATCGGCGCCGGCGTCATGGGCGCCGGCATCGCCGCCCACATCGCCAACGCCGGCATCCCGGTGGTGCTCCTCGACATCGTCGCCGAGGACGGGGACAACCGCAACGCCATCGCCGAGAACGCTTTGCGCAAGCTGCTGAAGGCCGATCCCGCCCCGTTCATGGACAAGGGAAACGCCAAGCTGATCACCCCCGGCAATATCGAGGATCACCTGGATTTGCTGGCCCAATGCGACTGGATCATCGAGGCCGTGGCCGAAAACTTAGGAATCAAGCGTGCCCTCTACGCCAAGATCGAGACGGCCCGCAAGCCGGGCTCCATCGTTTCTTCCAACACCTCCACCCTGCCGTTGAGCGTTCTTGCCAAAGGCATGCCGAAAAGGTTCTTGGGCGATTTCCTGATCAGCCATTTTTTCAACCCGCCGCGCTACATGCGGCTGCTGGAACTGGTCGCCGGTCCGCAAACGCGCGCCGGCGCCGTTGACGCCATTCGCGCCTTCGCCGACAAGCGGCTCGGCAAGGGCGTCGTCATGGCCAAGGACACGCCTGGTTTCATCGCCAACCGCATCGGCGTTTTCTGGCTGCAATGCGCCGTCGTCGAGGCCATGGAGGGGGGGCTCAGCGTCGAGGAGGCGGATGCGGTGATGGGCCGGCCCGTCGGCATTCCCAAGACCGGCGTCTTCGGACTCTTGGACTTGATCGGCCTCGATCTGATGCCGCATGTCCTGGGCGGCATGGCCCGGGCCTTGCCGGCGGGCGACGCCTTTCACGGCGTCTTCCGCGAGCCGGAATTGATCGCCAAAATGATCGCCGATGGCTACACCGGCCGCAAGGGCAAGGGCGGTTTTTACCGGCTCAACAAGGATGGCGGCAAAAGGGTCAAGGAAGCCATCAATCTCGCCACCGGCGAGTACGCCGCCGCCGCCAAGCCGAAGCTCGGTTGCGTTTCGGCGGCGAAGAAAGGCGGACTCCGGGCCCTGGTCACGCATTCCGACAAGGGCGGGCGCTTCGCCTGGAAGGTGCTTTCCCGGACCTTGAGCTATGCCGCCGACTTGGCGCCCGAGATTGCCGGCGATATCGCCGCCGTCGATGCGGCGATGCGGCTGGGATACAACTGGTCGTTCGGCCCCTTCGAGCTGATCGACAAGCTGGGCGCCGCCTGGTTGGCGGAAAAACTAAAAAGCGACGGCTTGGCCGTTCCCGAACTCTTGACAACGGCGGGCGAGGAGACCTTCTACCGGAAAGGCGCCGGCCGGCTGCAATTTCTTGGCCCCGAGGGCGAATACCGCGACGTCGAACGCGCCGACGGCGTGCTGCTGCTCACCGACGTGAAAGCGCGGACGAACCCGCTGGCCAGGAACCGCTCGGCCAGCCTGTGGGACATCGGCGACGGCGTCGTCTGCCTGGAGTTCCATTCCAAGATGAACTCCATCAATCCCCAGACCCTGGCGATGATCGGCAAGGCCATCCGCACCGTCAACATCATCGCCAACGGCTACAAGGCCATGGTGATCTATAACGAAGGCTCTAATTTTTCGGTCGGCGCCAACATCGGGCTGTTGTCGATTGCCGCCAAATGGCACGTCTGGTTTTTCGTCCGCTGGCTGCTCGGGAGCGGGCAAAACGCACTGAAAGCCATGAAATTCGCTCCCTTCCCGGTGGTCGGAGCGCCGGCCGGCATGGCCTTGGGGGGGGGGTGTGAAATTCTTCTCCATTGCGACGCCGTCCAGGCCCATGCCGAGACCTATGCCGGCCTCGTCGAGACCGGCGTCGGCGTCGTTCCGGCCTGGGGCGGCTGCAAGGAGATGCTGCTGCGCTGGACCGCCGACCGGCAACGGCCCGGCGGCCCCATGCCGCCGGTGATCAAGGTTTTCGAGACCATCGGCATGGCGGCGGTGGCCAAGTCGGCGGCCGAGGCCGAAGATCTGCTTTACTTGCGTCCCGGCGATGCCATCACCATGAACCGGGACCGCCTGTTGGCCGACGCCAAGGCCAAGGCCCTGGAGCTGGCCCAGGATTACCGGCCGCCCGCCGAGGCGGAGATTTTCCTGCCCGGAGGGACCGCCAGGGCGGCCATGAACATGGTCGTCGATGGCCTCGGCAAGACCGGCAAGGCGACGCCTCACGACCAAGTGGTGGCGAAAGCCCTGGCCGGAGTGTTGAGCGGCGGCAATACCGACATCACCGAGCCTTTGCGCGAAGACGACCTGCTGGCCCTGGAACGCCGCGCCTTCATGAAATTGGCCCGCCACCCCGCCTCCATCGCCAGGGTCAAACACATGCTCAAAACCGGCAAGCCGCTGAGGAACTGAAAAGACCGTTTTCCCGCGCCTCGCCGCCACAGGCAAAGCCGACCAGATTGGAGGCGGGAGATTGGGGCCGTTTGTGATTCTAACCGGATATTCAAGGACGGAAGGGTAGTTTTCATTCGATGAGATGGTATCAACCATCATCTGTAATATGTCCCCAGGACATCTTCAGGTCCCAGATCCGGTTCCCCGCATTGGCGCAGGATATCAAGGCGGACGGCGTCGCGAAGTTGCACGCTCGCCGTCCACGCGTCGGCCGTCTTTGATTCTCGCGGATCGAGGGGTTTGCCGATAACCACGGTGATCGCCCCACGGCGGGGATATCCGGATTCCGGTCGCAACATGGAACGGGTGCCGCGGATGGTGATGGGAACCACCGGAACCCCGGCATCCACCGCCGCCGCGAAAGCGCCCATATGGAAGGGCAGCAAACCGGGCGTCCTGACGCAGGTGCCTTCGGCGAAATAAAAGAGCGCCCGCCCGCCCCGGACGACGCCGGCCAGCCGCCGGGAATCGGCTATGCCTTTGTGGGCGTCGAACCGTTCGACGAATTCCGTGCCGATGCGGCTCAGGAAGAGGCGGGGGACGAACCGTTCGATGAGCTCCGCCTTGGCGACGAAGCTGAACCGGCCCGGCAGGGCGGCAACCATGACGGCGCCGTCGAGATAACTGGCGTGATTGGCGGCGAACACGCAAGGCCGGCCGCTGGGCGGCAGATTCTCCAGCCCCCGCACCGTCAGAGGCGTGCCGGAAGCCCAGGCCAGAAAGCCGAGCGTGGCGCGGATGACGGCCCAGCGCCAAGCCTCCCGCGGCAAAAGGGCGACCAGCAGCCAGGCGAAGGGACCCACCAGCAGCAGCAGAGTCCAGGCATAGGCGGCGTAGAGTGCCGCCGCCACGGCGCTTCTCGCCCGGCGCAATCGCGGCGCCGTTGCGGCCAGGACCAGGCGCGTTATCTGCCACCAAACCGCCCTTTGCGGTCTGCCGATGTCGCCTTTCTCGTAGAGTTCCCGGCTGGCGGCGCGGCGGATCTTGCCGCTCGATGTCTTGAGCACGGTGCCCGGCGGCGCCAGGATGAGGTCGTCGGCGGGGCCGCCGGTGAGGTCCGTGGCGAGCGCGTTGAGCTTGCCGCGCAACTGATCCAGCGCCGTCGCCCCCCTTTTCCGGGTTTCCGCCAGGATGACCAGGCGCTCGGTCCCCGAATCGGGGTCGGCGCTGCCGAAAACGGCGACGTTGCCCTTGCGGATGCCGGGCACGTCGCCGATGGCTTCCTCCAGCTCGTCGGGATGGATGTTGCGGCCGGCGCGAATGATGATGTCCTTGGCGCGGCCGGTGATGTAGATGTCGCCGCCGGCGATGTAGGCCCGATCCCCTGAATCCAGCCAGTCGCCCTTGAACAGCCGGCGGGTCGCTTGCGGATTGCGGAAGTAGCCGCTGGTCACCGATGGGCCACGGAACTGAAGACGCCCTTCCTGCCGCTCGGGAAGCTCGCGGCCGCCGGCGTCGACGACCCGCATCTGGTGTCCCGGCAAAGGCCGGCCGCAGGCGACGAAACGAAGCGCCTTGGCGTCCTCCTCGCCGACCGGAACGGCGCCGCCGGAGGCCGTGAAATCATCGCGCCGGATGCGGTCGATCAGCGGGCCGCGGTTGCGTGGCGGGAAGGCGAGGCCGACCGAGGATTCGGCCAGTCCGTACACCGGCATGATCGCCTCGCGGCGGAGGCCGTATTTGGCGAAGCGTTGGCAAAACCGCTCTACCGTCTCGGGACGCACCGCCTCGGCGCCGTTGAAGGCGTTGCGCCAGGACCTCAGGTCGAGGCCATCGAGTTCCTTGTCGTCGATTCGGCGCAGGCACAGCTCGTAGGCGAAATTGGGCGCCGCCGACAAAGTTCCGCCATGGCGATGAATGGCCCAAAGCCAGCGCTGCGGCCGGGCCAAAAAGGACAGCGGCGACATGATGACCAGCAGGTTGGCGTAGTGCAGGCTGCCCAGCCAGGCGCCGATCAGCCCCATGTCGTGGTAAAGGGGCAGCCAACTGACGAACACATCGGCGGGCCCGGCCTCGATCGTCTCGCC
>JAUXMA010000318.1 GCA_030623425.1 Rhodospirillaceae bacterium | reverse complement strand
CCGTGGTCGGCGTCGGAGGCGGCTTGTGAGGCGTAAGCATCACGGCCTGCCTGCGCCGACGCGAAGCTCCGGCTTCGCGCTGGCAGGCGCACCCATTCGGGGACTTCCGCGGCGCAACCGGCGCCACGGTTCCCCTCAAGCCTAGCCACGGGGCAAGGAGAGACGTCACAACCGCCTCCAGTTGTTCGGATAGGCTCTTAGCAGGTGCGTCATGGCCGACCAAGACGATGCATCGAAAACAGAACAACCGACCGATAAAAAACTAGGCAAGGCCCGCGAAAAGGGAAACGTCGCCCAGTCGCAGGAAATCAAGACCTGGTTCATCATATTGGGCGGGGCCTTTGGCTTGGTACTGTTCGTGCCCGGCATGATGCGGGACGTCAGCCTCTTGGGCATAACGTTCATCGAAACCGCGCATGCCATTCCCTTCGATTTCGAGCATCTTCGTCTCATGTTGTCGGAGGTGATGTTGAAAATGGGTTTGATCGTGGCGCCAATGTTCGCGCTTCTGATGTTGATGGCCCTTGTCGGCAATATCGGTCAGGTAGGATTGTTGTGGACGACGGAAAAGTTGAAACCGAATCTGTCCAAGCTCAGCATCATCAAGAACGCCAAGCAAAAGATGTCGCTTTCCGCGTTGGTGGAATTTTTCAAGGGAATCCTCAAGCTTCTCGTCGTTTCGGTGGTCGCGTTCGGGTTGGTGGTGCCGCAGTTGGACGACATCACCCTGTTTCCGACCATGGAGTTGAGCCAATTGCTCGAGCGTCTCCATTTGATCGCCATCTGGTTGGTCCTGGGCACCTTGGCGGTGCTGACGGTCATCGCTGTCCTCGACTACGTTTACCAGAAGTATAAATTCACCAAAGACATGAAAATGACCAAGCAGGAAGTGAAAGACGAACACAAGGCGGCGGAAGGCGATCCCCAGATCAAGGCCCGCATCCGCAGGCTCCGTATCGAGCGTTTTCAGCAGCGCATGATGGCTGCCGTTCCCGAGGCCGACGTGGTGATCACCAACCCGACCCACTACGCCGTCGCCTTGGAGTACAAGATGGAGGAGATGCAGGCGCCGAAACTGGTGGCCAAGGGCATGGACTCGCTAGCCCTTCGCATCCGCGCGGTGGCGGAGGAACACGAGGTTCCGGTGATCGAAAACCCGCCACTGGCGCGTGTCCTTCATGCGGCGGTGGAGGTGGGTGAGGAAATTCCGTCCGAACATTACCAGGCGGTGGCCGAGATTATCGGCTATGTCATGCGCATGAGAGGCGATTTGCCGGCAGAGTCACCAGCGCCGCCGGGACCTTAGAGCATATCTATGTTGATAAGAATCGGCACCGGCCGACTAGCCTTGAAACGCTTTAGAAAAGCGTGGGGGAATCGATTGACCACACAACCGGCGGAATCGACGGCCGAGGGAAAGTCCGGGGATCCGTTCGCCGGCAAGACGGTGTTTTGGCGGCGCCCGGCGGCTTGGGCCGCGGTATCCGCCGGACTGGTCCTGACGGCGCTGATCCTTTGGTTGCTGCCGGGAACCGCTTTCGTCGGGGGGGGGCTTATGGTCCTCGCCCTGTTGGCGCTTCTCGGGTTTGCCTGGGTCTGGAGCCGCTCGCGGGCGCAAAGTCATGTGGCCAATCTGCTTTTGGCCGCCGCCGAGGAAAGTCCGGAAGGGCGCTTGATCACCGCCGCCGACGGTTCTTACATGTACGCCAACGCCGCCTTTCACCGGCTGTTCGCGCTGGCGGTGTCTCTGGATGACATCGCCGCCATCATGAGCGGCGGCGAGGATGCCGCTGAAACCTTTGCCCGCTTGCGCGCCAGCGCTTCGTCCGGCGTCGCCGAGGTGGCCGAGGTTTCCTTGCGGATGCCCTCGGGCGACGTCGAATGGCGGCGCATTTCCGTTCATCCGCTCGGTGAAAGCCAGGGCTGCGCCCTGTGGCGGGCCGAGGACATCACGGCGCGGCGCGAAATGGATGCCATCCGCCGCCGCGAAGAAGAAATGCTGGCTGATTTTCTCGACAACCTGCCGGCCGGATTTTTCTCGGCCGACGCCGCCGGGCGCATCCTCCATGCCAACAATACCTTGGCCGAATGGCTGGGTGTGTCGGTCGGAGACATGCTTTCCCGGGGGATGTGTTTCGCCGACTTCGTGGTCGCCTCGGAACAGGCGACGGGCGGCGGGTCGGACAGGCACGGCAAGCAAGAGCATGGCAACGTCACACTGAAAACGGTGGACGGAACCACCTTCCGGGCCTGTCTGGTCCAGTCCGAACGGCTCAGCGCCGGCGGCGGGATGGCCTACAGCCGCTCGATCGTCCTCAAGAATCTGACCTGGCGCGACGATATCGATGCCGGCGCCCTGACCCCGGAACAACGGCTGCACTGGCTGTTCGACGAAGCGCCGGTGGGAATCGTCCTCCTCGACCTGCATGGAAACGTCGGCGATTGCAACCGTGCCTTTCTCAGATTGCTGGGCGTCCACCGGGAAGCGGTGGTGGGGCAGCCCTTTTCCGACCGCTTGGCCAAGGAAGACCGCGGCGACGTGGCGGCGCAGCTCTCCAAGGTGGTCTTGGGCATCTTGCGGGCGGCGACCCTGGTGGTGCGCATGCCCGCCGCCGGCGAGCGCCAGGTTGTCGCCTCCCTTTTCGCCAGCCGCATG
>JAUXMA010000317.1 GCA_030623425.1 Rhodospirillaceae bacterium | reverse complement strand
GATGGCACCACGGCTTTGGCCCATGCCAAATGGTTGGCAATGCACCGCGCTCCTAGCCGGAAGCCTTGCAACACCGTCGTAGGGGTGCAATTTAGATTATACAGGCCACTAGCGGCCATCACGCATGTCGGCGAGGATGGCCTTCATGGCGAAATCGGAGACCTTGTGGCGGGCATGGGTTTCGTCGAGCAGCACTTGAAAGCCGCCGTCGCCGATGGCCTTGACGGTATCCTGGACCGCTTTTTCGTAATGTTTTCCTTTGACGCCACTGTAACAGCAGCGGTCGAAACGGTTGAAAATCTGCAGTTGCCGGCGCTTGCCGCCAAAAGCGGCGAGCGCGTACATCTCCAGATAATTGGCGGCGTGGATCATCGGCGCGTAGTAGTGCGGCCGCGGCGATTGCTCGTCCCCGGAACGCAGGTACAAAGGGTAGGTGGCGGCGACGGGATAGCTGCGCCGGATGCGCTCGTCGGCGGCGGCCGCCACCATGGTCAGCCAGCCGCCGGCGGAAAAGCCGATCATGTCGATGCTGTCGTAAGCATAAGCCTCGTTGGCGTAGTTCACGGCTCCGACCACCGGCTCGAAGTAGAACCGCATCGGCCGCTCGACGAGATCCAGCAAGCGCCAGCTATGCATTTGATACCAGCCGAAGCGGGGCAGATACCTCTGCGCTTTGTCGCCGTTTTCGCCATAATACGGGCGGTTCAATGCCATCACCGCGTAGCCTTCGGAAACCAGCTCCGCGATCAGTTCCTTGCGGTCGTGAAAGGTGCCGGTGCCGCCGTAACCGTTTTGATAGATGACCAGCCGGTTGTTGCCCCGCCGCGGCCGGAAATGGAAGATCCTCGAGGTGTATATCTTGTCCACGGCAATGTGAAGGCGGTCGATGCCGGCGAGATTGGCCATGGCGGCGTAAAACATGCCGCCAAGGTTATTGGGTTCGGAATCCTCGCCCAGGGGAATGTCGCGTTCGATCCGTTCGGGCTGCCTGCCGAAGGGCATTCCCTCGTCCCCCCAGATCGAGCCGATCAGGGCGCGGCGCACCCTGAGCGCGTCGGCGGGCGAATGGATGGTGATCACATCGGCCGGATTCGTTTTCAGGTATATGGGATTGATTTTATCGTAACGGTATGGGTCCTTCGCTTTCCAGCGTTTCCAAACAATCCGCGTCGGCTCCCATTGGTGCAGGGTCTCGATGAAGCCGTAAAGGGCGGCGATGACGGCGAGAACGACGGCGGTCTTGAACAAATATCCCCGCTTCATGCCCGAGCCGCTCCAAACCGCCGGTGAAAGAGGCCAGCGATTCGCCTCGCCAACGGCGGTGAAGGCCAATCGCAAAGAGCATTTTCGAGAATGACGGAGCTTTCATTGCCGGCGGGGCAGGCGGCGAAAACGGCGCAGACGTCCGTGAAAGAGGCGGCGGGCCCGATCCAGTCCATGGCCGGAATGTATAAGGTATAGCGAACCCAATATGCGAACAAAAAAAAGTGCCCCGAAAGGCGCATGTTTCCGTTTCCATCCGATGACGCGGGCTTTAGTACAGTACTAGACTGGAGAAGCGAATGACCGAATGTTCGCCGCCATCGGTGCTGAATGGTTTGGAGAGAGATTTGGAAGGGGTCTATGCCTATTCTTTCGACAATCAAGGGCAGGCCGATGAAATACGTCTGCGGCAATCGGTCGCCGAGGCCGAATACGACGACTATTTCACCGAGATCTCGCGGCACCATTCCATTCCCGTGATGTATCGTGAAGTGGATCTTTTGCTGTCCCGTCTGCCCCGCGACGCTGTTGTCTTGGATGTTGGCGGGTGCTGGGGCTGGCATTGGCTTCGCTTGCCCGACATTCGGCCTGACCTCAAGGTGGTGATTGTCGACATGATTCGTGACAACTTCCGTCATGCGCGGCGGTTGCTGGCCGGCTTGGTGGGCCGCAATGTGTTCTTGGTTCACGGCGACGGCGGCAAGCTTCATTTCGAAGACAATTCCTTTGATGCTTATTGGTCTGTTCAGGCGCTACAGCACGTGCCCGACTTCGAGGCGGCGGTTGGCGAGGCCCATCGGGTGCTGAAACCGGGAGGAATTTACGCTGAATACCACCTCAATATCGCCGGACTGGTCCACCTTATTTATAAGATTTTTGGCAAGGCCTACCATATCGAAGGCGCCATTCCCGGGTATCTTTATCTTTCCCGCATGACGTCGGAACGGCAAGCTCTGGTCAGCCGGATTTTCGGCGCATCCGTCCATTCCCGCTTCACCGAGGTCCTGTTCACGCCCGAATTCGGGTTCCACCATCCCGGCCGGCAAGGTTCGCTGCTGGGGCGTCTGGACGCTCGTCTATCGAGCGGCTCGAGGCGTTTCTCCTGGATCGCCCACCAGCACAGCCTGCATGCCGTGAAGGAGTGAAAACACGGCCCTTGGAAAACATCGTTGAACCCGAGGTGTTCTTTAACGGCTCCTCGACGTTGTTAGGGCATTTTCCGATCAAGTTTACCCGTTATCGGTTGAGGCCACCTCGGTTCCGCCATTCATTTCTTGCCGGAGGGGTGGCCCTGATCCAAGGGGAAGTCTAGTGGTCTGTATCATCTAAATTGTACCCCTACGACGGCGTTGCGAGGCTTCCGGCTAGGAGCGCGTCGCATTGCCAACCATTTGGCATGGGCCAAAGCCGTGG
>JAUXMA010000372.1 GCA_030623425.1 Rhodospirillaceae bacterium | reverse complement strand
GGAACGCTTGACGATGTCACCGCATCGCCTACGCGCCCCCTCCTACCGAGGGGACGGGAAAAGCGATCGTAGGGGTGCAATTTAGATGATACAGGCCACTAGGTTGTCGCCACCGCCCGTCACGCAACCGGCCCCGCCCCCCTCCACGGGCACTCTTCCGGCCGGGACGCCGAGGGAGCGGTACACCCATGTGCGCATGTGGGGTCAGTTGTTGGAAGCTTCCAGTTCGGCGCGGATTTTCTCGACCTCGGGCCGCAAGTTGTCGCTGATCTCAGGCGAGCACGACCCCTCCCTGATGAACATGTGCAGATCGTAAAAAATATTCGCCAGGGCGACGAAATCACCCTTTGGCGTCTTGGCGGGGAATATCACCACATTTCCGACCACCGAAAGCCGGTCCTTACTCTCCTTGTCGCTCCACACGATGGCCAGCTGTAGCGCTCCCGGGTCGAGCCAACTGACGTGGTTGACGTGGACCGAGCCGACGTCCCACGAAAAATCATCGGCATCCGGCGGAAGGTCCGGATAGATCAGGCGGGCCTTGCTTTTGGCGCCGTCAAAGACGAGGACGAGCAAAGTTCCGAACGGGCCGGTGGGCGGTTTGTCGTTTTCCGGTCCTGTTTCAGCCTGGTCCGCCGCGATAATGAGAGCATCGATGCGTTTTTTCTCCGCATCGTAGCCAATGCCATCGAGGATCTTCCCCGATGCCATCTTCACCTGCCGGAACTCGCAAGCCAGCCATTTGGCGTTCATCAACTCTTCGAAATTGCTGATTTCCTCGGGGGTTGCACTAAACGCCGCGGCGTTCCGCCCGAGCAAGGAGGAAAGCGCAATCAAGGTCATCGTCAGGGCGATGACGGGCGGTAAAAACGAAGTCGATTTCATTGCTCTGTTCACTCTCCGAAATGTCGATAGTGAAAGAAAGCCATTCACATCTACGGGGTCATGTCTACGGGCTCGGATCTTGCATTGCCACATTCCTTTTCATCGGCCATGCAGGGGGGAAGTCTACAGAAAAAAATGGTAATGCAAGTTCTGTCCCCATTGCTTTTCGGGGGCCGGCCCAGCGCCGGCGAAGGCCGAGTGGAGCCGGCCCAGCACCGCCGGCCGCGTGCCCGCCGGAGCGGAGCCTTGGCCGGCTTTGCGGGGCGGCGGAGCGTGTCCATGGTGTCCTTGGGCCCGGTTTTGCCGGCAAGCTGGGACACTCCCAGCCGCTGCCGCTCCTCCGGCGTCAGCTCGCCGATCGTCTTGTTGACCGCCTGCTTGACGAGCCTGGCGCCGCCGTTGGCGCCTTGCATGAACAGGGTATCGGCGACGGCGGCGGCGGTCTTTGCGTCCTGGATGCTTTCCAGAGCTTGCGCTCCCCCGTAACGGCGCAACGCGTCGTCGAAATAGCCGCGATAGGCCTTCGCCGCCTGCTTTTCGCTCAAGCCCTTCGCCCGTTCGACGTCCTTCAACTCCGGCTGCGATTTTTGCGCCGCCTTCAGGGCGCCGTCGGTGATGCCGGCGTAGGCGGAACTCCCAGAGCGGTATTCCTCGAAGCCGCCCTCGGCGGCGAAGATTTCAGCGAGGGCGTTTTGCATGTTGGGCCCAGCGTCGCCGTAGTCTCCCATGAAACGGTCCAGCTCTTGCCGCGGCACCGCCTGATTGCGGTAGTCCGGGACCTGGAAACGGGGCGTAGCGCCGGGTTCGGGTTTGGCGGCGCCGCCGTTGTCTTTGCCGGAACCGGGCTTGCCGTTTTGGCTTGGCCGGTCGGGCTTGGCGTCCGGCGTATCGCCGGCGGCAGCGGCTTTGGCTTCGAAAATTGCGGGTTGATTTTCCGGTGGATCACCCGGCCGTCTCGGCCGCCATCAGGGCCGGCCCAGCGCCGCCGGAGTTCGGGAAAGGGAAAGGCGAAGGCTTGCGCCGCCGCTATGTCGGCCGGCTCGGCATTTTGCGGAGATGTAAAATCATTACGTGCATATATAAACCACTCCGCTATCTTGG
>JAUXMA010000177.1 GCA_030623425.1 Rhodospirillaceae bacterium | reverse complement strand
GTCGATGGCCCCGTCGATCTGGATTTCGCCCTCACTGTTGAGATCGCCGGTAATGTGCAAATCGCCGCTTACGATCGACGGCGGCACGGGTTTTTTGGACTTTTCAGAAGCCTTGTTCGGCGCCGTTTCGGCCGCCCCTTTGCTAGTTTTGGAAAACATACCGTCCCGCCGTGATGAATTTCATGGGATTCCTGGCTTTGCCCTTGAAAATGACTTCATAATGCAGATGAGCGCTGGTGCTGCGGCCGGTATTTCCCAGCAAGCCGATCTTCTCACGAAATTTAAGCCTTTGTCCCTTTTTGACAAGGGTTTTTTGGAGATGCCCGTAACGGGTTTTGAGGCCGGCGCCGTGATCGACCTCCACCAGTTTGCCGTAACTTCCCTTCCAGCCGACATGGGTGACCACACCCGGCGCGGTGACGTAAACGGAAGATTTGTAACCACCGCCAAAATCCACCCCGTAATGGGAGGCCCATTTCTCATTGATGGGGTCGCGCCGTTTGCCGTAAGCGCTGGTGATGCGATAGGTGCTCAGCGGCGCCGTCAGAGGCAGCCGGCGCATGATCGCGAGAAGCCCCGACGAATACCGCAGGTGGGTTTCGAGTTTGACGAGGCCGGCCTTGAGATGGTTGGCTGGGAGGTTGTCGGGCTTGGCCTCGACGAAAGGCCCGCCTTGTCCCTTGGCCAGGTTGTTGCCGGCGGAAACCAACCGGCTCACCTTGAGGCCGGTCTTTTCCACCACTTTCCGCATGCTGCCGATGTAGGAGACAACTTCGCCGGTCAAACTCTGCACGGTGTCCATCTCGCTTTTCTGCAGACTGGCAAGCCGGGTTTCCAACTCCTTGATATGGCGACGCATCTGCGCGCCCCGGAACAGCGATTTATTCCGTTCGGCGAGGGCGGTTTGCAGGTCCGTTTCGAGGGTGTCGATGTCGTTTTTGAGCATGGAACTGTCGCTCGAAACCGATTGCATGTTTTTCTGCACCGAAGCAAGCTCGCTCTTCAAGTTTTCGCGGGTGGCGATCACCTGTCGGCGTTCCTGCTCGGTGGACTTGAGCCGGGTTTTCGCGGTTTTCTGGTTTTGCTGGAGGGCGGCGTTCCGTTCCACCAGTTTCAGCATCAAGACGTGGTTGTTTTCCAGGTCGGCGGTGATGGCGGTGAATTTTTTCTGATACTCGACGACCTCGCCCAGCAGACTCCGGTAAGCAAACCGGGCGTTGGCGATCTGATTGTCCTTGCCGGCGATGACCTGGCCGTGGAGGACGTAGCTTTTGGTGGCGAAAACGGTCCAGGCGCCGATGAGGACGAACAGGGCGGAAAAGGCGATCTGGGCGCGGCGGGAAAAGCGGACGTAGGAAACACGCCCCCCGGTGCGAAGGATGAGCTGACGTTCCGGAAAGCAACGGTGAAGCAAGCTTCCGAAACCTTTCCGCCACCCCGCGGAATGGATGTCCCTGCTCATCGGACGGTTCTTGCGAGCAAATAGCATGACGATCAAAACGTCCCCCTTTCCTCATCTCCCCGTTTCCCCCCTTTGTGCCCTGGGGAACGGGAGCTGGCACTCGTTGGACGCCGCCGCCTTCCGGCGCCGTTATCGGCCGCCGTGCCGGGCCGGCTTTTATCGTTCTCGGCAGCGGCCAAGACCGTATCCATTCGCCCCTCCCCTGGCAAGCCCCTATTGCTTTTCCAGACCTTTTCCGGGCCTTTCCGGCGGCGGTTGCGAGAATCTCGGCGGACCGCCAAGGTCTTTTCGGGAACCACTTCGCCGTGCAGGGAACGTGCATAAAAAGGTGCCGGCGTCTATGCTCGGATGGGTTTGAGGTTTTTCGAGGCGGTCATGAACGCTCGCGGGACATTGCCGGACGGTTTGAGGTTGAGCGATCCGGCCGTCCTGCTGGCCACTTGGTTCGGAACCGGTCTGCTGCCGAAGGCGCCCGGCTCTTGGGGATCGCTGGCCGCCTTGCCTTTCGCCTGGGGCATCCATCTGGCCCTTGGCTGGCCCGGTCTCGCCGCCGCCGTTATCGCCGTTTTTATCATCGGGATATGGTGTTCCGGCGTTTTCACCAAGGCCGGCGACCCGGACCCGGCCGCCGTCGTCATCGACGAAGTGGCGGGACAGTGGTTGGTTTTGCTGGTCGTGCCGACCGATTGGTTTCTATACGGCGCCGGATTCGTCTTTTTCCGAATCGCCGACATCGTCAAGCCCTGGCCTGTCTCCTGGGCCGACAGGAGACTCAAAGGCGGTTTCGGGGTGATGCTTGACGACGTGCTGGCGGCTCTTTACGCCGGCGGCGCCCTTTACGCGCTGTCATGGTGGATGGAGAGTTGGTAATGGTCCCGGAGGAGATCAGCCGTCTCGCCGCCGAGGTTCTCCGCCTTTGCCACGCCGCCGGACTGAGGATGGCGACGGCCGAATCGTGCACCGGCGGACTGATCACAGGCTGCCTGACCGCCGTTGCCGGCGCCTCCGACGTCATCGAGCGCGGATTCATCGCTTACGGCAACGAGGCGAAAACCGAAATGTTGGGCGTGCCCGAAGCCCTGATCGCCGCCCACGGCGCCGTCAGCGAGGAAGTCGCCAAAGCCATGGCCGAAGGAGCGCTCTCCCGTTCATCCGCCGATATCAGCGCCGCCGTCACCGGTATCGCCGGCCCGACCGGCGGCACGGCCGAAAAACCGGTGGGCCTGGTCCACATCGCGGCGGCGCGTCGCGGTTCCCAAACCCTGCACCAACGCCGCGTCTTTTCGGGCCAGCGGGACGCGGTGCGGATGCAAGCGGTGGCGGCGGCGCTCGAGCTGTTGAAACGCCAGGCGGCGAGCTAAAACGAGCCGATTCGCGGCCGGGGATGGCGAAACGGCGCCGAGGGCGTCAGCCGTAGAGCTGTTTCGCCCGTCTCTCGTAGGCCGAAACCATGACTCTCACCGCCTCGTTGAAGACGACGCCGATGGCTTTCTGAAGCAACCGCGTACGGAACTCGAAATCGACGTAGAAATCGATGATGCATCCGCCATCCCCATGGGGCTCGAAAAGCCAGTGGTTGTTCAGATACTTGAACGGGCCTTGGGTATAGGTGACGTCGATTCGCCCCGGCCTGCGCAGGGTTACCCGCGTGGTGAAACGTTCGCGGAATATTTTGAAGCCGATGACCATGTCGGCGGTGATCACGTTCTCTTCCCGCTTCCTGACACGGATGCTCAGGCACCAAGGGAGGAATTCCGGATAGGCCTCGACCTCGGCGACGAGGTCGAAAAGCTGTTCGGGCGTGTAGGGAAGAAAGCGTTTTTCCGCGTGCGTAGGCATGGGGCGGTACGGGGCCGGCCTAAGAAACTGGCGTTTCCGCCAAGCGGCGGCGGCGCAACGTCTCGAAGTCCTTATCGGCATGGTAGGAGGAACGGGTCAGGGGGGTCGCCGCCACCATCGCGAAGCCCTTGGCCTTGGCCACCCTTCTGTATTCCGCGAACTCGCCGGGCGGCACAAAGCGGGCGACGGGCGCATGCCGGGGCGTCGGCCGCAGGTACTGGCCGATGGTCAGGAAATCGACGCGCGCCGTACGGAGGTCGTCCATGACCTGGAAAATTTCGCTTTTCTCCTCGCCCAATCCCACCATCAGGCCGGACTTGGTGAAAATGCCCGGGTTCAGGCTCTTGGCTTGGTCGAGAAGGCGCAACGAATGGTAATAGCGCGCCCCGGGGCGGATGGAGAGGTACAGGCGCGGTACCGTTTCCAGATTGTGGTTGAAGACGTCGGGAGCGGCGGCGATCACCGATTCGAGGGCGCCGTTTTTGCCTCTGAAATCGGGGGTCAGCACCTCGATGGTCGTCGACGGCGATGTCATGTGAAGGTGTTCGATGCAGCGGACGAACTGCTTGGCGCCTCCGTCCTCCAAGTCGTCCCGGTCGACGGAGGTGATAACCACGTGCTTGAAGCCCATCTCGGCGGCGGCGGCGGCGAGATGGGTGGGTTCCAACGGGTCGGGGCCGGCCGGCGGCTTGCCGGTCTTGACGTTGCAAAAAGCGCAAGCGCGGGTGCAAACGTTGCCCAGGATCATCACCGTGGCGTGTTTCCTCGCCCAACATTCGCCGATGTTGGGACAGGCCGCCTCCTCGCATACCGTGTGCAGGCGCTTTTCCCGCATCAGCCGGCGAGTCTCGGCGAACGCCTTGGTGGTCGGCGCCTTGACCCGGATCCACGGCGGTTTTCGCGGTGATGGATTGTCGCGGCGGGCCGTTCCAGGATGGCGGAGGATGTGAACGTCGGTCATGAAATCCCGTCACCGGTGGTCAATTCAAAAAATGGCCATCCCGGCTGGCCGGATCAAGCGGCGTTTTTGATCGCTTCGACGGCGGCCGAAGCGACGAGTTTCTCGACGCCGGTGCCGGGCGCCCAGTCCTTGATCACGTCGCGGCTTTCCTCTTCGACGGTGATGCGGATGGCGGAGAAACCGGCCTCGGCCAGCCAGGCGGCAAGGTCCCGCACGCTGGCGGCGCCCGAGATGCACCCGCAAAGCATGTCGTC
>JAUXMA010000183.1 GCA_030623425.1 Rhodospirillaceae bacterium | reverse complement strand
GCCAGCGCCGAGAAGCTGCAAAAGCTGGCCGATGACGGCGCCGTCGATCTGGTGATCCCCTTTCAACTGGCCGCCATCGAGGGCGATGGCGACAGTTTGATGGCGGTGCTCGTCGACGACCTGGACGGAAACGAAAGACGCCTGGAGGCGGACGCGCTGCTGGCCTTTTTCGGCCTGTCGCAGAACCTTGGGCCGATCGCCGATTGGGGGCTCGACCTGAACGGCGGCTTGATCGCCGTCGACCCGGCGACCAGCGCCACCAACAAGCCGGGTATTTTCGCGATCGGCGACATCGCCACCTATCCGGGCAAGTTGAAATTGATCCTAAGCGGCTTTGCCGAGGCGGCGCAAGCGGCGCAGGCCGCCCATCCCCTGGTCCATCCGGGCGAGGAGCTACATTTCGAGTACTCTACCATCAAGGGCGTGCCGGGCAAGTTAATTCGGTGACAGTATACTAATTTCCCGTTTCCTCCGTCCCCATTTCGCCAAGCGGCGCCGCCTCCGCCGGCAGGCGGCAGGTGACGGTGGTTCCCTTGCCGGCCGCCGATTTCACCTCGACCCGGCCGCCGTGCAGCTCGATGAAGCGCTTGACCAGCGGCAGGCCCAAGCCGGCGCCGCCCGGACGCGAGGCCGAAGCCTGGGGCTTGGCGGCGGCGTCGCCACGCTCGAAGGTTTCGAATATCCTTTGCCGATCCCTTTCTGGAATGCCGATGCCGGTATCGGCGACGATAAGCAGAACCTCGCCTCCTTGCCGCGCCGCTTGCAAACGGACGCGGCCGCGCGGCGGCGTGAACTCGACGGCGTTGCCAAGCAAGTTGAAGAGAACCTGTTTCAGGCGCTTCTCGTCGGCGACCAGCCAGCCGATGTCGGGCGGGCAATCGAGGTCCACTTTCAGGGACTTGCGCCGCGCCCGTTCGCGGATCAGTCCGAGGACCGAAGCCAGCATGCAATGAAGGTCCACCGTGTCGAGCTCCAGCGTCATCATCCCGGCCTCGATGGTGGCGAGGTCGAGAATGTCCTCGACGACCGACATCAAGCCTTGCGAGGCCTCGAGGATGCCGTGGCTGTATTCGTTCTGGCGCTTGTTGAGCTTGCCGAAATGATCGCCGCAAAGCACGTCGGCGAAACCGATGATGGAGGTCAATGGCGTACGCACCTCGTAGGAGACATTGGCGATGAATTCGGATTTCAGGCGCCCGGCCTCTTCGAGAGCCTCGGCCCTTTGCCGCAACGCCACCTCCACCCGGGCGCCGTCGGTAACGTCCAGGTAGCTCAACAGGACCGCCCCGTCCGGCAAGGGAACGTTGGCGTAATCGACAACCGAGCCGTCGCTCCTCGGCAGCCGCCCGGAACTGGGCTGGCGGCCGATCAGCCGGGCGATGATCATGTTTTTGTGGGCTTGCCAGTCGTCGACGGCGGCCAGCAACGGCCGCATCGTCTCGACGACGTCGGTCATATGCGGCTCGCCCGACAAATCCTCTTGGCGCAAATTCCACAGCTTGGCGAAAACGGGATTGGCGAGTTTCAAGCGGCCGTCGCCGCCAAAAACGGCGACGCCTTCGTAAAGGTTGTCCAGGGTCTCGCCCTGAACTGCGATGAGCGAGTTGTAGGACCGCTCGAGGGCCAGGCGCTCGGAAACGTCTTCATAGGAAAAAACCAGGCCGCCCGGCCCGTGGGGGCCGACGACGGCGCGAAGCGTGCCGCCATCGGGAAGGTGGATCAAGGATTGCGCCGGTTCGGTAAGGGTTTTGAACCGAGCCAGTTGTTGTTCCTTGAAGGCGCGGAAATCGGCGACTTCCGGCAGCCGCCTCTGCTCGCGCAGGCGGTCGAGGATCTCTCCCAATGTCGGTTTCGCCGCCAGCCAGCCCGCGTCCAGGCCCCACAACTCGGCGTAAGAGCGGTTGCAGAAGCTCAAGCCGCCATCGGCGTCGAAAACGGCGATGCCGACGGCCAAGGTGTCCAGCACCCGATCCCGCGCCTGAACGTCACGGTTGTCGTCCTCTTGCATCTGTTCCCGGCGCGAATGTTCGAGTGCGAACCCCAGGCTTCCGGTCCAGCCTTCGACGGGAGTTTCGGTCACTTCCAGCAGGCGCGCCTCTTCGCCCGGTCCCGGGAGACGGCTCTCGGCCAGCGGCTTTCCTTCCGCCTTGGCGCGGGCGGCCAAGTCGCTCGCCGGTTCGGCGACGGCTTGGCCTTCACAAGCGCGGTTGGCGAAGACAAGCTCCAGGTTGGCGTCGCGCAGCCAGACGGGCAGGGGCAGGGCGTCGAGGAGGGCGCGAAAATGGTCGCCGTCGTCGCCATCGGCGGCGGCATCGGTTTGGTCTTCCGCGGCCAAGCGCATCCACAAGAGATCGGCCAGGGGGCGGCCGTCGGGACGGCAAGCGCGGACCCCGACGATCCGCATCATCCGCCGACCGCCGGCGACGGTCGCCGGCAACAGCAGATCGAATCCGCCGCCGTCGCGGCGCAGAAACTCGACGGCCCGGTCGAGGTCCGCCGCCGCTTGGTCCCGGAAACGGTCGCGGATGTCGGGGTAACGGGAATCGGTCCCGGTCGCCAGATCGAGGAGCACGGCGAGACGGCGCGAACAGGTCTCGCCGCCGCCTTGATGATCCCAGAGGAAAAGCCCTTCGGGCGCCGTCGCCAGGATTTCGCGCCTGAGCGCCGCCACGTCGGCGAGAAAGCGGCGCTCGTCATCCGCCGCCCGCAGCCGCCTCCACAGCCACAGCGCCAGCGGCGCCAATGTCGCCGCGCCAAGAACGAAGGCAACGGCGACGCCCATGTCAATATCCGTGAGCACCGGCGAATCTTATGCGCGAAGGGGTGCTCCCGTCGAGGGAGACGATATCCATGTGGTGAAATCATGACGGAGGCGATCTAAAAGGCGGCCGGTCCGTTTCCCCGTCCGGACGGGACGCCCCCCCCGCCGTCAGTAGCGGTAGTAGTCGGGCTTGAAGGGGCCGTCCGGGGTTACGCCGATGTATTCGGCCTGCTTCGGGTTCAGTTTGGTCAGACGGGCGCCCAGCTTGCCCAAATGCAAGGCCGCCACCTTTTCGTCCAATTCCTTGGGCAGCTGGTAGACCTTTTTTTGGTATTTGCCGGGGTGATTCCACAGCTCGATCTGAGCCAATACCTGGTTGGTGAACGACGCCGACATGACGAAACTGGGATGACCGGTGGCGCAGCCGAGATTGACCAACCGGCCCTCGGCAAGAAGGATCAGGCGCTTGCCGTCGGGAAATTCGATTTCATCGACCTGCGGCTTGACGTTGTGCCATTTGAAGTTGCGCAAAGCTTCAACCTGGATCTCGGCATCGAAGTGGCCGATGTTGCAGACGATGGCCCGATCCTTCATCCGGCGCATATGGTCAAGCGTAATGACGTCGACGTTGCCGGTGGCGGTGACGAAGATATCGCCGCGCGGCGCGGCCTCGTCCATGGTCACCACCTCGAAGCCCTCCATGGACGCCTGCAGGGCGCAGATGGGATCGATCTCGGTGATCGTCACCCGGGCGCCCTGGCCGCCAAGAGACTTCGCCGATCCCTTGCCGACATCGCCATAGCCGCAGACGACGGCGACCTTGCCGGCCAGCATCACGTCGGTGGCGCGTTTGATGCCGTCGACAAGGCTCTCGCGGCAGCCGTAGAGGTTGTCGAACTTGGATTTGGTCACCGAATCGTTGACGTTGAAGGCCGGCGCCTTGAGCGTGCCTTCCCTGGCCATTTCGTAAAGGCGATGGACGCCGGTTGTGGTCTCCTCCGAGATGCCGCGCAGGTCGGCCGCCAGCGCCGCATGTTTTTGGTGCAAGATGGCGGTGAGATCTCCGCCGTCGTCCAGAACCATGTTCGGACGCCAGCCGTCCCGCCCATTGATGGTCTGGTCGATGGACCACCAAAACTCTTCCTCGGTTTCGCCCTTCCAGGCGAAAACGGGGATGGTTTGGACGGCGATGGCGGCGGCGGCATGATCCTGGGTCGAGAAGATGTTGCACGAACTCCAGCGAACTTCGGCGCCCAACCGGAGCAAGGTCTCGATGAGCACCGCCGTTTGGATCGTCATGTGCAGGCAGCCGGCGATGCGCGCCCCGCGCAGCGGTTGTTGAGCCGCGTATTCCTCGCGCAACGCCATCAGACCCGGCATTTCGGTCTCGGCGATGGCGATTTCCTTGCGTCCCCAATCGGCCAGCGATATGTCGGCGACCTTGAAGTCGGCAAACGAGTTCATCGAGGCTTTCTCCCGGTGCTTAGAGCATTTCAAGTTCAGTCGGCGCCAGCCCGCTCCCCCGCCCGGCCAGCAAGAAATTCGGTGACAGCATACTAATTTTCAAACCTTGCCATT
>JAUXMA010000331.1 GCA_030623425.1 Rhodospirillaceae bacterium | reverse complement strand
GGCAAGGTGATCAAGGAAATCATGACGGCCACGTGCCGGTGACGAACGACGGCTTTAAAAAGGACGCGACAGGTTCCAGAATGTGCGAAACCGGCCCGCATGAGGATCGGAGGAAAAGCCGGGTTTCGGCTTCGTCGCGCCTCTGATACAGACCACTAGGCTCCCCCACCGTCAGTCATGTGCGGAAGTTCGGATAAAACCGACGCTTGCCTTTGCCGCCGGCATCCCTGGGCGGCTTTATTCTTTCGCCGCCGGCCGTTCACCAAACAGATGACCGGCGACGAATACCGCCAACCAGACGGCCGCCGCCTGCGCGACGATGAAAACCAAGCCGTCGAAGATCCTGACCCCGCCGATGGCGAAAGTAAACATCCGGGCCAGGGTGACCTGAGGATTGCCGAACATGGTCGAGGAAACGGTGATCATCAGTCCGCCGACCAGAAAACCGACGATCAACCCGGTCTGCTTGGATTTCTTGTGCTGGCAGCCGAAAATGGTCAAGATGAGCAGAAATGTGCAGAAAATCTCGCTGAGGTAAGTGCCGCCCGTGCGCACGGTGTCGGAAACCGCGAACAAGCTGAAGAACCCCTCGCCGAAGAACATCAAATGGCTGACGATGGTTCCGCTCAAGCCGCCGATGAACTGCGCCAGGATGTAGCGCCGTCCGGTCCAGGCAGCAATTTTCCCGGTCGCGATCATGGCCGCCGTGATCGCCGGATTGATATGGCAACCGCTGACCGGCCCCAGGATCTCAATCAAAACGAAATACACGAATGCGACCGCCAAGGCGTCCATGACCAGGGCCATGGGAACGCTGGCGCCGAAGACGTTATAGGACAGAATGAGCGGCGAAATGACGGCGATGGTCAAAATCATCGAGCCAAGATATTCGGCGAGCAGTTTTTGATGGTCGGATTCAGTCGCCGTCAAGGATTGAGCGACGGCCGTCCGCACCGCCGGCCCTTTCTCCGCGGCCAGCGCTTTTACGGATTTGAGATTGGTTTCATTCGCCAGTTTCACGGCCTGTCCCCAGGAGCGGGAAAGGGAATCCCGTGCCGTCCGAACGCGGCCGGGCATCTCCGCAAGGAAATCCCGTGCCGTCCGAACGCGGCCGGGCATCTCCGCAAGCAAATTCAGTGCCGTCCGAAGGTGGCCGGGCATCTCCGCCCGGCTCCACCCGGCGGCGGCGGAAAGAAATTTCCCGGACCCCTTTAAGAAACGCTCCCAGATGGTAAATAGCGTTTCCGTTCCGGACGGCTGTATTTCCGCTTGCGTCTCGGTCGGCATTTCGGGTTTTGTCTCGGCCGGCATTTCGGGTTTTGTCTCGGCTGGCTTCGCCGTTTTCGGAGCCGCGGTTTTCGCCGGTTTGCTTACCGGTTTCTTTCGTTGCTCGTCCGGTTGGGCCTTATCGGCAGTTTCCCCCTCCGCTGGGGCCCGGGCTTGGCTGGGCGTCTTCTCGTTCTCCGGTTGCGCCGCCGCTTCGACGGTGGCGGGGATGGCATTGTTCATTAGACCTTTCACGGAAGGAAGTTTTTTCGGCATGGTTTTCTCCGAACGGCGTGGAAACTCGGCGGCGAATCGGCAAGGTTACACTATCACATATTTTCAACCTCCAAGGCTACGGCGGCGATTTCCTTGCTCGCCATGCCGTTTGGCTGGACAACGCTCGGCGTCAGACCGGCCAACGCCGCCTCGCCGTAGACGACCCTGTTGGCCAATTCGGCGGCCATGATCGGCAATCCCGCTTCGCTGATCTCGGCCCGCAAATGGCGGGCTATGACACTGCCCGGCGTCGTCTGGGTGAGAAGCACCGCGATGACGATTTTGCGCCACCGGCGTTCCTCGGTGGCGTTGATCTCGCCTATCAACCGCAAAGTATCCGCCGCGACGCGAAGATCGAAGGGGCTGGCCTTGACCGGTACGATGGCGACATCGGTGGCGGCGAGAACCGCAATCGTGGTGCGGTTGCGAAAACCGGCCGTGTCGGCGACGACCACGTCATGGGCCCCGGCGGACTGGGCAATGGCTTGCCCCGCCTCTTGCGTGTGATTGGCGATGATCTGCAAGTCTTTCAACGGTCCGTCCGGTTGGCGCCAGTTGATCAGCGAGCCTTGCGGATCGGTATCGAAAAGGGCCACCTTGCAACCGTTGAGAAGCCAATAAGCGGCAAGACAGGCGGCGATGGTGCTTTTCCCACTGCCGCCTTTCAGAGTCGCCAGGGATATGATTTTTCGCTTCCGCGCCTTTGCCACCTTCTCCTCCCCCCATGCCGTTTTCCATCATCTCGGCCGAAAACAACACCCCGGCAGTCGCTAAATCATGACATCGCCAGCTAGGACATCAACTGAAAAAATGGATCGACGAACATAATTTCTTCTAATTCCCTATTCAGAGATACGGACGATCAAAATGCCGAAAACGCCGCCGTCGCCGCCCGATAGTCTTGCATTTAGGCTCGCCAG
>JAUXMA010000128.1 GCA_030623425.1 Rhodospirillaceae bacterium | reverse complement strand
GCGGCGTTGCGCGGCGCTTGTGATGCGTCGACATCACGGCCTGCCTTTGCCGAAGCGAAGCTCCGGCTTCGCGCAGGCAGGCGCGCCACGCGCCTAGCCGGATGAACTCGGAAAGCCGTCGTATGGGTACCATATGCCAGATTTGGACCACTAGCCCCATAATGGAGAGATGATCACCTCCCGAGTTCTCGACCGGGCGAGCGGCGTCCGTCATGCTTTTTTCAGCCGCCGGGGCGGTGTCAGCGAAGGAATTTACGCATCGCTGAACTGCGCTCCCGGTTCCGGTGACGACCGCCTGAAAGTCGAACGCAACCGCGCCAGGGCGATGGAAATGTTGGGGCTGTCCGGAGATCAGCTGGTCACCGCCTGTCAGGTTCATTCCGACCGCGTCGCCGTCGTCGAGGGGCCATGGGCGGACGGGGCGCCGTCACGTTTCGACGGTCTGGTGACGGCCCGGAAGGGCGTCGCGCTGGGGGTGCTGACCGCCGACTGCGCACCGGTTCTTTTCGCCGGCGTGGGCGCCGTCGGCGCCGTCCACGCCGGCTGGCGGGGCGCCCGCGCCGGCGGCCGCGAGGCGACCGTGGAGGCGATGCAAAGGCTTGGCGTCGGTAGCGGCGATGTCCTTGCCGCCATTGGCCCTTGCATTGGCCAAGACTCTTACGGTGTGGGGCTGGAGTTTATGGCGGATTTTCTGGCCGACGACCCCGACAACGAAAAATTTTTCAGCCCCGCCGGCAGGGACGGCCAGCGATTGTTCGACCTTGCCGGCTATGTGATGCATCGGCTTGCGGCGCTCGGCCTCAAGGCCGTCGAGTTTCTCGCCTTTGACAGTTGCCGGGACGAGGAGCGCTTTTTCAGCTACCGGCGCGCCCGCCGGCGCGGCGAAAAGGACTACGGGCGTTGCCTGTCGGCCATCGTCCTCGGGGACTGACGTCTTGCCGATCAAACTCGATACAGGCCGGCTTCTCGGCGTCCTCATGTGCCTGGGGCTTGGCGCTTGCACGCCGCCGGCCGCCACTCGGCCGCCTCCGGGGGACGGGTTGAGTCCGCGGGTGCGGCTGGGTGACGATCTCGGCGTCCGCGTCGAACCCGTTGACGGACCGGCTTTGCCGATGGCCCGGCTGCTCGCCCGGTCGGTGGCCGAGGGCTTGCGCGAGCTCGATCTGCCGGCGACCACCGATCGGCGCGCCGCCGCCGCCTACTTGCTCAAAGGCCGGGCCGAGATGCAGGCGGAGCAACCCGGCGCCCCTTTCATCGTTCTCATCCACTGGACGCTTCTTTCGATGTCGGGCGAGGAAATCGGCAGCCATATCCTGGGGGTGCGGGGGACGGAGTGGCACTGGCAATACGGCGATCCGAAAATAATCCGGGCGGTCGGCAAGGGAACCGCAAGGCCGGTCGCCGCCATGATCGAGGTTGACACCGGAAAACCGACGACCTTCGAGCGCCCGAAAAGCGGCTTGCTGGTGAAATCCGTCGAAGGCGCGCCCGGCGACGGCAATACGGCGCTGAAACGCGCAATCACCGCGGCGATGAGGGCGACGGATATCTCCATCACCGAAGACCTCAGGCAGACGGGCTATGTCCTTCACGGCCGGGTGACGGTCGCCGCCGCCCTTGACGGCCGGCGGAAAGCCACCATCGTGTGGACGGTGACCACCCTCGACGGAAGGGAGATGGGAAAAGCAACCCAGGTTAACACGGTGGCGGCGGGTTCCTTGGACGGCGCCTGGGGGCATGAGGCGGTCGTTGTCGCCGCCGCCGCCGTCGAGGGCATCGAAAGGATTCTCGGGATGGCCGAACGAGTAGAGCGGCTGAAGCCGAAAACGGATCGTCCGCCGCCGCCGGAACTGCCGCGAATTCCGGGCCGCGCGCCGCCGCCGCCGCGGTGATTCCTTAGAGCGCATTTCTCAAACCTACCTTTGTGATTTGTCGAATTGGGCCGATGAGCTCGGGCCGTGGCGGCGTTTGGGTGGCGTCGGGACGGTGCGGCGTCCCGGGAAAGCCATTTACAGGCGATGGGGACGCTGATAAGTTCCGCCCCGTCCCGCGAGGAATCGCCGGAAACGACGGTTTTGAACACATGAAAATCCTCGCCTGTAACAGTAATCGGCCTTTGGCCGAAGCGATCTCGGCATACCTTAATCTGCCGCTGACCAAGGCCAGCATCCGCCGGTTCTCGGATATGGAGGTTTTTGTCGAGATCCAGGAAAATGTCCGCGGCGAGGATGTTTTCGTCATCCAGTCCACCTCTTATCCGACCAACGACAATCTGATGGAACTGTTGGTCAGCCTCGATGCCCTGAGGCGTGGATCGGCGCGCCGCGCCACCGCCGTCATCCCCTATTTCGGCTATGCCCGGCAGGACCGCAAATCGGGTCCGCGCACCCCCATCTCGGCGAAGCTGGTGGCCAATCTGATTGTCCAGGCCGGCGCCGACCGGGTGCTGACCATTGATTTGCACGCCGGTCAGATTCAGGGCTTCTTCGACATTCCCGTCGACAATCTTTTCGCCGAGCCGGTTTTGGTCAAGGACATCAAGGAACGAATCGACGGCAGCGAATTGATGATCGTTTCGCCCGACGTTGGCGGCGTGGTGCGGGCGCGAGGCACGGCCAAGCGGTTGAACGCCGACCTCGCCATCATCGACAAGCGCCGCGAACTCGCCGGCGTCTCGCAGGTGATGAACATCATCGGCGATGTCAAGGACCGCCGCTGCGTCCTCATTGACGACATCGTCGATTCCGCCGGCACCCTTTGCAACGCCGCGGTTGCGTTGATGGAAAAGGGCGCCACCTCGGTTTCGGCTTATGTCACCCACGGCGTGCTTTCGGGCGGCGCCGTGGCGCGGGTGACCTCCTCGCCGATGGAAAACCTGATTATCACCGATAGCATCATGGCCACCGAGGCCATTCGCGTCGCCCGCAACATCGAACAATTGAGCATCGCGCCGCTGATGGCCGAAGCCATCCGCCGGATCAGCGAGGAGACGTCCGTTTCCAGCCTGTTCGACTGAATGGGCTAGTACCGTACTAGCGCCGGCACTCCTGGAGGCGGGCGCAATGAACTTAAAAGAGGAGAACGCCAAATGACCGAAGTCACTCCCATCGTGGCGCGGACGCGCCAGCGGGCCGGCAAGGCAGCCGCCCGCGCCACCCGCCGCAATGGCCGCGTTCCGGCGGTCATTTACGGCAACAAGGAGGAAACGCTGCTGATTTCCCTCGATCCCTTGGATCTTTCGTCGCAGCTCAGGGGGCCCGGGTTTTTCGCCCGTGTGTTCGAAATCCAACTGGACAAGGGCAAGCACCGGGTTTTGGCCCGCGAGCTGCAGTTGGATCCGGTCAGCGACCGGCCCATCCACGTCGATTTCATGCGCTTTAGCGCCGGCACCATGCTCAATATCGATGTCCAGGTGATGTTCGAAAACGAGGCGGCCTCGCCGGGACTGAAACGCGGCGGCGTGCTCAACGTGGTCCGTCACGCCATCGAGTTGATCTGCTCCGCGGACAACATCCCGGAATCCATTTCCATCGATCTCAGTGGACTGGAGATCGGCGATTCCATCCACATCAGCGATGTTGACCTGCCGGCCGACGTCGAACCGAGGATCGCCGACCGCGACTTCACCATCGCCACCATCGCCGCGCCGAGCGTGTTGAAGACCATCGAGGAAGAAGAGGCCGAGGCGGCGGCGGCGGCCGAAGAGGAAGAACGCCTCGAGGGCGAGGAAGCCGTCGAAGGCGTCGAAGCCGAGGAAGCCGAGGAAGCCGAGGGCGGCAAGGAAGGCGAAGGCAAAGGCAAAGGCAAAGGCAAAGGCGAAGGCGAAAGCGAAAGCGGAAATTAGCCCTGGTCGCGGCTGGTCTTCGGCCATGTTGCTTGTCGTCGGCCTCGGCAATCCCGGCGCCGATTATGCCGGCAACCGCCACAACATCGGCTTCATGGCGGTGGACGTCATCGTCCGCCGCCATGGCTTTTCCCCCTTTCGCGCCAAGTTCGATGGCAAAACTTGCCAAGGCGAGGTGGCGGGGCAGAGGATCGTCGCCCTCAAGCCGGCGACCTATATGAACGAATCCGGCCGCTCGGTGGCCGCCGCCGCCGGTTTCTTCAAGATCGATCCCAAGGACGTCCTGGTCATTCACGACGAGATCGACCTGGCGGCGGGAAAGCTGCGCGTCAAGCGCGGCGGCGGCCATGCCGGCCATAACGGGCTCAGAAGCATCCACGCCCATATCGGCGGCGAGTACCGGCGGCTTCGTTTCGGCATCGGCCATCCCGGCGACAAGGACAAGGTCACCGGCCATGTGCTCAAGGATTTTGCCCATGCCGAGCAAGCCTGGCTCGAGCCCATGCTCGACGCCGTCGCCGATCATTTCGGCCTTTTGGTGGGTGGCGATGATTGCGGTTTCATGAGCAAGCTGGCTTGCTTCTTGAAGCCGCCCGAACCATCCGAGCCGCCGCCGGACAACGACGATGGGCTTTAACTGCGGCATCGTCGGCCTGCCCAACGTCGGCAAGTCGACGCTTTTCAATGCCTTGACGGCGGCGGCGGCGGCCGAGGCCTCCAACTATCCCTTCTGCACCATCGAACCCACCTTGGGCAAGGTCGAGGTCGCCGACGCCCGCCTCGACAGGATCGCCGCCATTGTCAAGCCGGCCCGGGTCATTCCCACCACCCTCGGTTTCGTCGACATCGCCGGCCTGGTCAAGGGCTCCAGCCAGGGCGAGGGGCTGGGCAACCGGTTCTTGAGCCATATCCGCGAGGTCGAGGCCGTCATCCACGTCCTCAGGTGCTTCGAGGACGACAACGTCAGCCACGTCGCCGGCGCCATCGATCCGTTGAGCGACGCCGCCACGGTGGCCACCGAGATGATGCTGGCCGACCTCGAAAGCCTGGAGAAACGCCGCCAGCCGCTGATCAAGAAGGTGCGCGGCGGCGATCAGGAGGCGAAGGCGGAATTGGCCCTTGTCGAACGGACATTGGAGACCCTCGGCGAAGGCCGTCCGGCTCGTTCGGCGGCGGTGGCGGAAGACCAGAAAAGAACCTTCCAGGGTCTGCATCTGCTGACCGCCAAGCCGATCCTCTACGTCTGCAACGTCGACGAGGACTCGGCCGCCCATGGCAACGCCTGGTCCGCCGCCGTCGCTCGCCGCGCCGGCCAGGAGGGCGCCGGCTCGGTGGTCGTCTCGGCGAAGATAGAAGAAGAGATCGCCGCCCTCGCCGAGGCGGCGGAACGGGCTGAATTCCTGGACTCCCTCGGTCTCGGGGAAACCGGCCTGGCCCGCGTCGTCGGCGCGGCATACGCGCTGCTTTCGCTGATCACGTTTTTTACCTTCAATGAAAAGGAGGCGCGCGCCTGGACCTTGCGCGAGGGATCGAAGGCGCCGCGGGCGGCGGGCGCCGTGCACACCGATTTCGAGGCCGGGTTCATCCGCGCCGAGACCATCGCCTACGACGACTTCGTATCCCTGGGCGGCGACCACGCGGCGAGGGAGGCGGGAAAGATGCGCGCCGAGGGCCGCGACTACCTGGTCCAGGACGGCGACATCCTGCTGTTCCGGTTCAAGGTGTGAGGGGGGAGTTTCGAAAAATGACTTCTGCGGTGATGCGGTTTCCGAAACGACGTGGGGGCTCGGAGGGCTACGGCGTCCGGACCGAAGGCGGAATGAAAAAAAGCGCCGCCCTTGAGGGGGGCGGCGAGGAAACAGAACTCTTGGATG
>JAUXMA010000113.1 GCA_030623425.1 Rhodospirillaceae bacterium | reverse complement strand
CATGCCAAATGGTTGGCAATGCACCGCGCTCCTAGCCGGAAGCCTCGCAACGCCGTCGTAGGGGTACAATTTAGATGATACAGGCTACTAGTGGCGGCCCGCTCACGCAAGTCGTCATTGCCCTGGAACTCATTGGAACTAATTGGTGGCCGGCAAAGTGAATACCTGGCCAGGATAGATCAGATCGGCATTCTTGATCTGGTTTTTGTTGGCTTCGTAGATCACCGAGTAACGGAAACCGGAACCGTAAGTGCGCCGCGCCAGCCGCCACAGGTTGTTGCCCGGTTGGACGACAACGAAAGTGCCCGGCGTCATGTTTTTCAATGGCTTGGCGCGGGAGAATGGAAACTCGACCCGAGCAAGAACCTTACCTGCCATGTCCACGTGATCGGCCCTGAGCGTGTACAGACCGGTGGCCACCCGCCTGGTGGGTGTCAGGTTCCATAACCCGCCGTTGTTGGCCAGGGTGCGGCCGATGAAGACGTTATCCAGATAAAGCTGAATCAGGGCTTCCGGCGCCGATCCGCCGGTGATGCTCAAGGCTCCGAAAACGTCGTAATCGACAACGTTCACGATAAACTTGTAAGGAACTCCGCTCACCAGGGACTTTGGCTCGACGGTTGGCTTTTGCATGACGGTGCTGGCGCCTTCGCCGGTGCGGGGGACTTTAAGGGCCAACGGTTGCGGCGCTCCCTTCGGTACCGCCAGAACGACAATGGATTCGGATGGGACCGGCGGCAGGCTCTTGCCCTTAAGACGCATTTCCAGGCTGAGTTGACGGTTTCCAGGGAGCAATGGCTTGTCGGGAACGAATACCCACTCGCCTCTCACGTCGGCGATGGCTTCGCCTATCGTCTTGCCTCCGTCGAGGATGGCGACGGTGCTGCCGGGTTGCGCGCGCCCGGCAATGACCGTGTCTCCCTGGGGATTGACGCGGACCACGCCAAAAGTTGGTGGCGTGGGGTCCTTGGAGAGCGGAGACGGGGTGGGCGCAAGGGACTTTTCAGTCGCTTTCGCCGCCAGTTCCGCCACGGCTCGTTTCGCCGTCTCTACCGCCACGGCTCGTTTCGCCTTCTCTACCGTCACGGCTCGTTTCGCCGTCTCTACCACCGCTGTTTTCTCGCTGGCTTCCTCCTGCCAAGGCAAGAAGTTAAGTCCGATGGCGGCGACGACGACGCCACCGCCGATGATGGCGATCAACAATGGTAGGGTCACGATGTCCTCTTAAGGATGCAAGATAGTTCCACTTGTGCGGCTTAAATCGCCGCAAACAACATTAATACGACCCAGCAAGCAGCGCAACGCCCCCTCATCCACAGGCCCTTCGATCATCCCTACGCAAGCCCCGAAAATCGGCATGCAAACGGGAAAATAGTGGTTGCCGCCGGGGCCGACACCTTGGCGGAGGGCGCCTGCGAAATCGGCGTCGCTCCAGCGGCCAATGCCGTAAACCGGCGCAGCCGGCGGCGGCAAAAAGGTAGGCGCCGCGGGCGATGGCCTCGGTGTCCTGGGCGCGGGCGGGACCAGCCAGCCCGCAACAAACCACCAATAAGGTTAGAGCATTTTCCGATCGAATGTAATCGCTCCGCTTAGTGCTCCGCCCTTTCCGCCATTCATCTCTTGCCGGAGGGATGGCCTCAACCGAAAACGGGTAAACTTGATCGGAAAATGCTCTAAAGGAGCACGGCGAACCGGGTCTTTCGCCTTGGTGGCGAATTTTCTATATGCTCTCGGCTCCCATCATCCTCAGGAAAGACGTCGAATGACCGAGATTGCTTCGCTTTCCGTCTTTTGCGGCTCCAAAAAGGGCGCTGATCCACTCTTCGAGGAAGCGGCGCGCCGACTTGGCGAACTGATGATCGAACGCCGTATCCGCCTTGTCTACGGCGGCGGCGCCATTGGCTTGATGGGGGTGCTGGCCAAGACCGTACTCGATGGCGGCGGCGAGGTGACCGGCGTCATCCCTGACTTCCTGATGAAGTACGAGGTCGGCAACCCCGGCGTCACTGAACTTATCGTCGTCGACTCCATGCATGACCGCAAACGTCGCATGTTCGAGATTTCCGACGGTTTCGTCGTCCTCCCCGGCGGTCTCGGCACCCTCGACGAAACCATCGAGACCGTCACTTGGAAACAACTCCAACTGCATGCCAAGCCGGTCGTGGTGGTCGATGTCGGCGGTTACTGGCGGCCGTTGGCGGACATCATCGATGCCGCCGTTGCGGGCGGTTTCGCACACCCGGCGGTGGCCGAGCTGTTCACCATGGTCGGCGGCGTCGACGAGGTTTTCGAGGCGCTGGCCTCGGCGCCGGAGCCGAAGGAGGTAGTGCTGACCGACCATCTGTGAAGGGTTGGGGCCCCCCTGTCCCGCGAGCGCAAATGCCCCGACCTTGCCAACTCCTGGCGCCGTGCTTATTTTGCCGGCCTCATGGCGGCGGACGGGGACCGTCCCAACCCGTGGCTGGAGAACCATCCATGTTGAAAATCAAGGTCGCCAATCCCATCGTCGAGCTCGACGGCGACGAGATGGCGCGCATCATCTGGGCGCTCATCAAGGACCAGCTGGTCTTGCCCTATCTCGACATCGACCTTAAGTATTTCGACCTTGGCATTGAAACCCGCGACAAAACCGACGACCGGATCACCATCGAGGCGGCGAATGCGATCAGGGAGTTCGGTGTCGGCGTCAAATGCGCCACCATCACCCCCGACAAGGCCAGGGTCGAGGAATTCAACCTCAAAAAGATGTGGCCCTCGCCCAACGGCACCATCCGCAACATCCTGGGCGGCACCGTTTTTCGCAAACCCATCATCTGCGACAACGTGCCGCGTCTGGTGCCCGGCTGGACCCAGCCCATCGTCATCGGCCGTCACGCCTTCGGCGACCAATACCGGGCCACCGATTTCCAGGTTCCCGGCAAGGGCAGACTGACCATCAGGTTCGAGCCCGCGGACGGTGGCGAGATCATCGAAAGGGAGGTCTTCGACTTTCCTTCGGGCGGTGTCGCCATGGCCATGTACAATCTTGATGATTCCATCCGCGATTTCGCCAGGGCCTGCTTGAATTACGGTCTCGACCTTGGCTGGCCGGTGTACCTTTCGACCAAGAACACCATCCTCAAGGCTTATGACGGCCGTTTCAAGGATCTGTTTCAGGAGGTTTTCGAGGCGGAATTCCAGGACCGCTTCGAGAAAGCCGGCATCTTCTATATGCACCGCCTCATCGACGACATGGTGGCGCAGTGCCTGAAGGCGCGCGGCGGCTTCGTCTGGGCCTGTAAGAATTACGACGGCGACGTGCAATCGGACACCGTCGCCCAAGGCTTCGGCTCTTTAGGCCTGATGACCTCGGTGCTGATAACCCCCGATGGCAAGACCGTCGAGGCGGAAGCAGCGCATGGCACGGTGACCCGCCATTATCGCCTCCATCAGCAGGGACAGGAGACCTCGACCAACCCCATCGCCTCGATTTTCGCCTGGACTCGGGCCCTCTGCTACCGGGGCCGGTTCGACGGGACCGGGGACGTGGTTCATTTCGCGGAAACTTTGGAGAAGGTTTGTATCGACACCGTCGAAACCGGGTCCATGACCAAGGATCTGGCGCTGTTGATGGAACCCGGGCAAAAGTGGATGACGACGCAGGCTTTCCTCGGCAAGCTGGGCGAGAACCTGAAACGGGCTGTAGGGTGAGTTATTCTTGCTCGTTGAACGTTTTCCATTTCTTTTTGCCGAGGCGGAGACGTTCGTCAGGCCGGCTTTTCCTCTTCATCCGAACTGGCGGCGATATCCTCGCCCCACTCTTCGATGAGGTGTCTTTGGGTGGCGCGGAGAGTGGCGACTCGGCGCTGGGCCATCACGGTCAGAAAGGCGGCGACCACTGGCGGGATGGACGTGAACAGCAACCAACCGAATCCCGCCGCGCCATATATCATCAGAAAATCAATAAGATCGGGCATCAAATCGGAAAGCTCTTTGATGGGGCTATCGCCTGTCCACAGCTGCATAAGGGGGTAATAGACGCCCAGGAAATTCATGCCGCCGACGCAAAGCACGGCGTGTTTCTGCTTTGTGCGGTCGATGATATAGGCGACAATGGTGGGCATCATGCCAATCAAGAGCAGCGTCATTGTCTGCAGCGCGACCAAGAACAGCAATCCGAAAATAATGGAACCCCAGACCAGGAAAGATTGTCTCGACCTGGGGGGCGCGGGTTGCCGTTGCTTGGCTTGATCAGCTTTCGCCATGGTCCGGCCCGCCGTTGCTACAAGATATCATTGATCAAGAGGATGGAGATCACGATCATGGCGAGGATCACGGAGGTCATGGCTGCTGCCTGCTGTCCCGACTGTATCGCCGATTCCGCCTGGGTAAGTTGACTCTCCTCGACTGCCCTGATTTCCTCCTCCGCGGCGGCGAATTCGGCCGTCGCGGCGGCGTAGCCTTCTTTGTCTTGTTTGCGTTTTTCGGCATCGTCAATGAGGTTGAAAATCTCGTGCAAACTTCCCTGCCGGACCAGGCGGGGAATTTCCTGTTCGATTTCGTGTCGCGTGGCGCGATTGAAATAGGTGTTGATGGCCGGCCCCAAGAGGCCGCCAACCCAACTGCAAAGGCCATAAAGATAAAGAGAATCCGTTTTCAGATGCCATTGCATCAATGCCAGTAAGCTCAACATCCCGATGAGGCTGGTTTCCTCCTCGGATGCGGCAAGCGCCTTTAAGTGCGGATAGATGTCCTGCTCGAAACGGCAGGCGATGAAGGCGATAAGGTGGCGGTCCAAGGGCTTTAATTTGGTGTCGACACGGTTCGCCGCTTTGTCCAGGGCGGGCAGCAGATCTTCGATGTTGACGATGTAGTCCTGATTGATGAGGGGACTCTGGCAGGGAAGGGACGGGTTGAGTTCGTACAAGCACCTCTCGATCCCGAAGCCCGGATCGTTGATCTTGAGGAATCCGTGCAGTTGGCGAAAGGTTTTTTCATGTTCGGCGAATTCTTTGTCGCCTGATTGGTAGGCAAACCAGATCGCCGGAATTTCACGGGCGATGATCTCGGCGGCGACCTGAACGTCGCTTCGGCGCAGCAACTCCACCGCCAGCGCCGGCCCGTAGGCGTCGGGCATGAAAGACAATCCCTTGTACCGGATGGGGCCGTCGGGGTCGAGGATGATGCTGGTCTTGGCGACGATGAATTCGTCACTGGCCAGCGCGGTGTTCTCGTGGGACTTGGCGGCCTCGATCGTCGCTGCCACCGCATCGGCCTTGTCGGCATCGCCAATGTTGCGGCGCAACCATATTACAAGGTTCCCCTCCTTGATCACTTTCGCCGCCTCGGCCTGGTTCAAGGTGAAAGACCGCGCCAATGTACGGGAGCTGTTATGTTCGACACCGGCAAAGGAAAAGGGTGTATCGGATTTGATGGCCGGTTTTTTTTGAATCGGTGTCCGGCGCTTGCCGTCGATCCAATTTTTCAGTTTGTCCAGGCCCCAGCGTGCCGTCGGGTCGTCGCTCAACATGCCGCGCAACGGTTCCAACAAGACCATTGGTATTCTGGTCTTGCCGCAGAGGGTCGCGTAAGTGCCCTGCTCGATTTTGGACTTGAACAGTTCGTCATCGTTGAGGTTGCTTACGGGGTTTGCCCCTTGGATGAGAAAAACCAGGGTCACTCCCAAGGCATAGAGATCCTCGCCGACATCGCCTTCGCCGCGCCCTCCAGGAGACGCCATGCCCCTTTCAATGGTCTCGAAAACAATGGGTTGATCAAAACCCGCCGGGGCCGTCATGAAGTCGCCCAGCACCAGCTCCTCCTTTTCCTCGTCCATGAAGAACAGGTTTTTTGGCCGTATGGACCGGTGGCGGATATTGCGGGTATCCAGGGAAAGCAAGGCCTGGGTCAAGGGCTCGATGATGCGGCTTTGAATGTCGTATTCGCTGATCTGGATTTCACCGGAGGCGATGGCGCTGACAAGTCTGCCGCCCAAGGGACGGCCGTAGATCACCGCCATGCAAT
>JAUXMA010000229.1 GCA_030623425.1 Rhodospirillaceae bacterium | reverse complement strand
GCCTTGATCTTGCCGATGGCCTGGCCCGGGTTGAGGTCCTTGGGGCAGGTGTTGGTGCAATTCATGATGGTGTGGCAGCGGTACAGCCGGAACGGGTCGTCGAGATCGTCCAACCTGTCGCCCGCCGCTTCGTCTCGGGAATCGGCGATCCAGCGGTAGGCCTGCAAAAGGATGGCCGGTCCCAGGTACCTCTCGCCGTTCCACCAATAGCTGGGGCAGCTTGTCTGGCAGCAAAAGCAGAGGATGCATTCCCACAGGCCGTCCAGCCTCGAGCGTTCTTCCTCCGACTGCAACCTTTCGCCGTCCGTTGGCACGGCGGAGGAGGTCTGAAGCCACGGTTCGATGGAGTGGTACTGGGCATAGGGGACGGTCAGATCCGGCACCAAGTCCTTGACCATCGGCATATGGGGCAGGGGATAGATTTTCACCTCGCCCTTGATGTCCTCGATGGGTTTGAGGCAGGCCAGGGTGTTGACGCCGTCGATGTTCATGGCGCAGGAACCGCAGATGCCCTCGCGGCACGAGCGGCGGAAGGTGAGGGTGGAATCGGTCTCGTTCTTGATCTTGATCAGGGCGTCGAGGACCTTCGCGCCGCATCCGTCCATGTCGACTTCGAAAGTATCGAGACGGGGATTTTCGCCGCTGTCGGGATCAAACCGGTAGATCTTGAAAATCCGCATGTTGGCGACGCCGGCTTGCGCCTTGAAGGTCTTGCCGCCGACGACCCTGGAATCGGCGGGAAGGGCGAATTCGACCATGTTGGCGTTGCCTCCTAATACACCCGAGCCTGTGGCTCGATGTAATCGACCTCGTCGGTGAGCGTCCACGTGTGGACCGGCCGGTAGGTGAGTGTCACCTTGCCGTCGTCGCCGATCCAGGCCAGCGTATGTTTCATCCAGTTGCCGTCGTCCCGGTCGGGGAAGTCCTCGCGGGCATGCGCGCCGCGGCTTTCCTTGCGCGCTTCGGCGGAAAACATGGCCGCCTGGGCACAGGCCATAAGGTTTTCAAGCTCCAGGGCTTCCACCAAGTCCGAGTTCCAGATCATGGAACGGTCGCCGATGCCGATGTCGGCGATGCTCGCCGCCACCTTGTCGATGGTTTCACAGCCCTCGGTCAACACCTTTTCATCCCTGAAGACGGCGGCGTGGTTTTGCATGTCGCGCTGCATGGCGCGGCGGATTTCCGCCGTTTTCCGCGAACCCGAGGCATGGCGCAACCGGTCGAGACGGGCCAGCGCCTTGTCGGCCGAATCCTTGGGCAGGGATCTGTGCGGGCTTTCCGGGTCGATCAGCTCGGCGGCGCGGATCGCCGCGGCGCGGCCGAAAACGATGATGTCGAGAAGCGAGTTGGTGCCCAGCCGGTTGGCGCCGTGCACCGAGGTGCAGGCGCATTCGCCAATGGCCATGAGGCCAGGGACAACCGCGTCGGGATCACGGTGCGTGGGACGCAGGACCTCGCCGTGAAGGTTGGTGGGGATGCCGCCCATGGTGTAATGCACCGTCGGCAGGACCGGTATCGGCTCCCTGGTGGCATCGACGCCGGCGAAGACCTTGGCCGTCTCGGTGATTCCCGGCAGGTGCTCGGTAAAGATATCCTCGCCCAAATGCTCCAGGTGCAACAAAAGATGGTCCTTGTCCGGGCCGACGCCGCGACCCTCGCGGATCTCGATGGTCATGCCGCGGCTGACCACGTCGCGGGAAGCCAGGTCCTTGGCGGTCGGCGCGTAGCGCTCCATGAAACGTTCGCCTTCGGAATTGGTCAGATAGGCGCCCTCGCCCCGGGCGCCTTCGCTGATCAGGCAACCGACCCCGTGGATGCCGGTGGGATGGAACTGAACGAACTCGTGATCCTGCAAAGGCAGCCCCGCCCTCGCCGTCATGCCGTTGCCGTCGCCGGTGCAGATGTGGGCCAACGTGCAGGAGGCATAGGCGCGGCCGAAGCCGCCGGTGGCGATCACCGTCATATGCCCGCGGAAGCGGTGGATGGTGCCGTCGTCCAGATTCCAGGCGACGACGCCACGGCAGACGCCGTCTTCGTCGATGATCATGTCGAGGGCGAAAAACTCGACGAAGAACTCGGCTTTATGTTTCAGGCTCTGCTGGTAAAGGGTATGCAGGATGGCGTGGCCGGTACGGTCGGCGGCGGCGCAGGCGCGCGCTACGGGAGCCTCGCCGAAGTTGCTCATGTGGCCGCCGAAGGGCCGCTGAAAGATTTTTCCCTCGGCGGTGCGCGAGAACGGCACGCCGAAATGTTCCAGCTCGAGCACCGACGGGACGGCGTGGCGGCACATGTACTCGATGGCGTCCTGGTCGCCCAGCCAGTCGGAACCCTTGACCGTGTCATACATGTGCCATTGCCATCTGTCCTTGGCCATGTTGCCGAGCGCGGCGCCGATTCCGCCCTGGGCGGCGACGGTGTGGCTGCGGGTCGGGAAGACCTTGCTGATGCAGGCCGTCTTCAGTCCCGCCGCGGCCATGCCCATGGTAGCGCGCAGGCCGGCGCCGCCGGCGCCGACGATGATGACGTCGTAAGTGTGATCGATGATTTCGTATGCTTGCGGCATGCCCGGATCAGTGCCCGAAGGCGAGGTGGAGAACGGCGCTAACGCTGCCGGCGCCTATGAAGAAGAAAGCGAACTTGACGGCGAGCAGGAGCGCCATTTTGGCCGTCTCTCCATGCACATAGTCCTCTATGACGACTTGCAAACCCAGTTGCGCGTGGTAAAAAAGGGCAATAATCAACAACACCAGCATAAGGCCGTTGCCGAAGGAACTTACCCAGGCCTTGAAGGCGGCGTGATCGGTGTCGACGAGGAAGACCACCGAGGCCATGAACCACAGAACCAACGGCACCAAGGCCACGGACGTCAACCGCAGCGCCCACCAATGGCCGACTCCCACCTTGGCGGAACCGAGACCTTGCACCCGTCTGAGGGATGAACGCATCTCCATTACAATTTTCCCGCCACGATGTAAGGGGCGAACCAGATCAAGACGGTCAGGACCGTCGACACCACCACCACCACCGCGCCAGAGCTTCGCAATCGGGGAAGCTCGAACCCCCAACCGATATCCCAGAGCAGGTGCCGGATGCCGCTGCACATATGATAGAAGAGGGAAAAGGTCACCCCGAACAAAATCAGCCGTCCGAACCAATCTCCAAAAAAAGCTTGCGCCCGGGCGAAGGCCTCCGGTCCATAGGCCGCCGAGACCAACCAGTAGGTGAGCAGCAGGGCGGCGGCGGCCAAAACCACGCCCGTCATACGATGCGCGATCGACAAGATCGAGGTGATCTGGGGCCGATAGATCTGCAAGTGGGGAGAAAGCGGCCGGTTTCCTGTACTCATCGGCGGGCCCTCTTGGCGGCGGAAACGATCCGTTCCGGCGTCGATGCCGGAAACATCCCGAGAAATCCGACTTCAGCAAACCCGTTTCGCGGTTTGATTGTCAACGCTGGACCTGACGATGTCGGTGCCAATTCTAATCCTAGTGGTCCAAATCTGACATATGGTACCCATACGATCGCGTTATCCGTTTCCTCGGCAGAAAGGCGCCCGCCGGCGATGCCGGCACATCGTCAAGGGTGCCTGACGCCCCGAGGAAGCGGATAACGCGATCGTATGGGTACCATATGTCAGATTTGGACCACTAGGATTAGAATTGGCACCGACAT
>JAUXMA010000034.1 GCA_030623425.1 Rhodospirillaceae bacterium | reverse complement strand
GTTAAGTCTTGAATGTTGAATTTTTGCGGCGAGCCGTCAGATGATAGACGGCGCCGGGGTATTCGATGCGCGAGGGCAGCGCAAGAGCCACGCCATGGGGGAAGCTAAAGACGGCGCGGAGCGCTTGTTAAAATCCTTCTCTGTGAACTCTGTGCCGTCTCTGTGCGCTCTGTGTTGAAAAATAACGTCCGCCCCGCCGAAGCCGCGCCGGAAGAAAAGGGCCAGTTTGAACACAGAGCACACGGAGCAAGTGGAGATCACAGAGATACCCCGCCCGTCCGCTCCACCGAAGACCAGCCAACAGGCATTTCTCAAAACCTGGTGAGAAAAAACCTGATGTGAACTCTTGGGGTCACATGAGACGGAGCACGAGCATCGCGCATCCAACTTCACCGCCGATCAGGTCTCCGGAAGGCGCATTAACGGGACGCCCCGGGGTTGAAAAACACCGTCATTATACTTGTCCTCTTCGCTGAATCGCGTTACTAACGAGACCGAGGATTTCCGCCGCGGTGGTTGCCGCAGCGGTTTTTTTCGCCGTCTTGGGAGCGAAGGAACAGAGCCATGGCACGCAACAAGATCGCTCTTGTCGGCGCCGGCAACATCGGCGGCACGCTGGCCCATCTCGTCGGCCTCAAGGAATTGGGCGACGTCGTGCTGTTCGACATCGTCCGGGGAATTCCCCAGGGCAAGGCCCTGGACTTGGCCCAGTCCTCGCCGATCGAGGGTTTCGACGCCGCCGTCAAGGGCGCCAACAGCTATGCCGGCATTCAAGGCGCCGACGTGGTCATCGTCACCGCCGGCATCGCCCGCAAACCGGGAATGAGCCGCGACGACTTGCTCGCCATCAACACCCAAGTCATGGACGCGGTCGGCGCTGGCATCAAGAAGCACTGCCCCGGCGCCTTTGTCATCTGCATCACCAATCCCCTCGACGCCATGGTCTGGGCGCTGCGCGAGGCCGCCGGCGTGGCCCACAATAAAATCGTCGGCATGGCGGGAGTGTTGGATTCGGCGCGCTTCCGCTATTTCCTCGCCGCGGAGCTCAAGGTTTCGGTCGAGGACGTCAGCGCCTTCGTGCTCGGCGGCCACGGCGACACCATGGTGCCGCTGGTGCGCTACTCGACGGTGGCCGGCATCCCGCTCCCCGATCTGGTCAAGATGAAATGGATCACCCGGAAACGGCTTGACGAAATCGTCCAGCGCGTCCGCGGCGGCGGCGCCGAGATCGTCGGCCTGCTGAAAACCGGCTCGGCCTTCTACGCGCCGGCCAGCGCCGCCGTGCAGATGGCCGAATCCTACCTCAAGGACAAAAAGCGGGTGCTGCCCTGCGCCGCCTACTTGCGCGGCGAATACGGGGTCGGGAATCTTTTCGTCGGTGTTCCTTGCGTCATCGGGGCCAAGGGCGTCGAGAGGGTCGTCGAGATCAAGCTGGATAGATCGGAAAAGGCTCGCTTCAACAAATCCGTGCGGGCGGTGCAAGATCTGATCATTACCGTCAAGAAACTGAAACGCCAAGCCGCCAAGGCCTCGGCCAAGAAAGCGCCGGCCAAGAAGAAGGCCGCCAGCGGCAAACGCCGGCCGAAGCGCGGCAGATGAACATTCACGAATACCAAGCCAAACAGTTGCTGGCCAAATACGGCGTCGCCGTGCCCCGAGGCGGCGTCGCCTACACCGCGCCGGAAGCCGAGAACGTGGCCAAGGGCTTGGGCGGTTCCCTGTGGGTGGTCAAGGCGCAGATCCACGCCGGCGGGCGCGGCAAGGGGGGCGGCGTCAAAGTGGTCGAATTGGTGGAGGATGTGCGCCAGGCCGCCGACCGGATCCTCGGCATGAACCTCGTCACCCATCAGACCGGCCCCGAGGGCAAGGAGGTCAAGCGCGTTTACATCGAGGAAGGCTGCGACATCGCCCGCGAGCTTTATCTGGGCATCCTCCTCGACCGCGCCACTGCCCGGATCACCTTCATGGCTTCCACCGAAGGCGGCATGGAAATCGAGGAAGTGGCCGCCAGGACGCCGGAAAAAATCATCAAGGTGGCCATAGATCCGGCCACCGGCATGCATCCTTACCATGCCCGCAAGATCGCTTTCGGCCTCAACCTCGAAAGCCGGCAGGTGAAGGCGGCGGTGAAGTTCATGATGGCCATCTACGACGCCTTCACCAACCTCGACGCCAGCTTGATCGAGATCAATCCCCTGGTCGTCACCGGCGCCGGCGACGTGGTGGCGCTCGACGCCAAGATGAACTTCGACGACAACGCCCTGTTCCGCCACAAGGACATCGCCGAGCTTCGCGACGAAGACGAGGAAGATGCCGACGAATTGGAGGCCGCCCGGCACGACCTCAATTACATCAAGCTGGACGGCAATATCGGCTGTATGGTCAACGGCGCCGGACTGGCCATGGCGACCATGGACATCATCAAGCTGCACGGCGGCGAGCCGGCCAACTTCCTCGACGTCGGCGGCGGCGCCAGCAAGGAACGCGTCGCCACGGCGTTCAAGCTGATCCTTTCGGACTCCAAGGTCGAAGCCATTCTCATCTACATTTTCGGCGGCATCATGCGCTGCGACATCATCGCCGAGGGTGTGGTGGCGGCGGCCCGCGAGGTCAGCCTCGACGTTCCCTTGGTGGTCCGCCTGGAAGGCACCAATGTGGAAATGGGCAAGAAGCTCTTGGGCGAGTCGGGTTTGCCCATCGTTTCCGCCAACGATCTGGCCGACGCCGCCCGCAAGGTCGTCAAGGCGGTCGACAAGGCCGCCTGATGGCCATCCTCGTCAACTCGGAAACCAGGGTCATCTGCCAGGGCTTCACCGGCGCCCAGGGCACCTTCCATTCAGAACAGGCCATTGCTTACGGTACCCGAATGGTTGGCGGCGTCACCCCGGGAAAGGGCGGTTCGGTGCATTTGGATTTGCCGGTCTTCGACACTGTCGCCGAGGCCGTCGAGAAGACCGGCGCCGATGCTTCCGTGATCTTCGTGCCGCCGCCTTTCGCGGCCGACGCCATCCTCGAGGCCATCGACGCCGGGTTGGCGCTGGTGGTCTGCATCACCGAAGGCATACCGGTGCTCGACATGATCGGCGTCAAAAGGGCGCTCAAGGACTCGGCCACAAGGCTGATTGGCCCAAATTGTCCCGGCGTCATCACCCCGGATGAATGCAAGATCGGCATCATGCCGGGTCATATCCACGTTCGCGGCAAGATCGGCATCGTGTCCAGGTCCGGGACCCTCACTTACGAAGCGGTTGCCCAGACCACGTCCGCCGGCCTCGGGCAGTCCACCTGCATCGGCATCGGCGGCGACCCCGTCAACGGAACCAGCTTCGTCGATTGCATCGAGATGTTTTTGGCCGATGACGAAACCGAAGGCATCGTCATGATCGGAGAGATCGGCGGATCGGCGGAGGAAGAAGCCGCCGAAGCCGTCAAATCGGCGCCGAGGAAAAAACCGGTGGTCGGGTTCGTCGCTGGACTGACGGCCCCGCCGGGCCGCCGCATGGGCCATGCCGGCGCCATCATTTCCGGCGGCAAGGGCAAGGCGGGAGATAAAATCGAGGCCTTGAAAAGCGCCGGCATCCGGGTCGCCGATTCGCCGGCCGAGATCGGCGCCGCCATCCTGGCGGAGCTCAGCGGATAAACTCGCCAAGGGACATTGGACGCTGGCCCATTAGAGCAAATCCGGATTGATAGGAATCGCCAAAGGCGATTCCTATCAATCTGGAGAGTTTGCTCTAACTTATTGACGTAGAGCGGATGCTGAGTGATTGATCTATCCCTTAGAAGTGGGTTCGATCAATCACGATACGCTCTAATGCGAATATATAAAGAGCGGATAGGCTCTTAACCGGGAGGGAGCGAAATCGCGGATAACGGGTCCGCCCTTTCGCCACAACCATGGCAACGACACCTAACTCTTTTCTGAGCGGGATTAACGCCACCTATATCGGCGAGCTTTATTCCCGGTATCTGGACGATCCCGGCTCGGTGGACGCCAGTTGGAACGCCTTCTTCTCAAGCTTGCGGGAAGACGCAACGGCCGTCCACGACGAGTTGCGCGGGGCCAGCTGGGCGCCGTCGGCATCGGCCGTCATCGGCGACGGCGGCGGCCTGATGGCGCCGCCTCCGGCGGCCGCTGTTCCCGCCGCCGCCCTCGGGGCCATGAGCGCGCATTTCGGCGACAATAAGGTCAGGGCGGCGACCCTGGATTCGATCAACGCCCTGATGATGATCCGCGCCTTTCGGGTCCGCGGCCATCTCATCGCCAAGTTCGATCCCCTGGGGCTCGAGGGGCGAACCCACCACCCCGAGCTCGACCCCAAGACCTACGGGTTTACCGAGGCCGACTTGGACCGCCCGATTTTCATCAACAACGTGCTGGGGCTGGAAACGGCGACCTTGCGCGAGATTCTCCAGGTGCTCGAAGAGACCTACTGCGGTTCCATCGGCGTCGAGTTCATGCACATCCAGGAGCCCGAGGAAAAGGCCTGGATTCAGCGGCGCATCGAAAGCATCCGCAACCAGACGCAATTCACCTTCCGGGGCAAGCGCACCATTTACCAGCGCTTGGTCGAGGCCGAGGGTTTCGAGCTCTTCCTCGACAGGAAATATACCGGCACCAAACGCTTCGGCCTGGATGGCGGCGAATCCCTGATCCCGGCCCTCGAACAAATCCTCAAAAGGAGCAGCCAGCTCGGCATCAAGGGAGTGGTGCTGGGGATGCCTCACCGCGGCCGCCTCAACGTTCTCGCCAGCATCATGCGCAAGCCGTACGCGGCCATGTTCGCGGAGTTCAAGGGAGTCGCCACCAGCCCCGACGACGTGCAGGGATCCGGCGACGTCAAATACCATCTCGGCACTTCCGCCAACCGGATTTTCGACGGCAATTCGATCCATCTGTCGCTGGCCGCCAATCCGTCGCATCTGGAAGCGGTCAATCCGGTGGTTTTGGGCAAAGTCAGGGCCAAGCAAAGCCAGCGCGGCGACGATGACCGCAAACTGGTCATGGGCCTGTTGATGCACGGCGACGCCGCCTTCGCCGGCCAGGGACTGGTTCCGGAAAGCCTGGACCTTTCGCAGCTTCGCGGCTACCGCACGGGCGGCACCATCCATTTCATCGTCAACAACCAGATCGGCTTTACCGCCGTCCCGGCCAAGTCGCGCTCGTCGCCTTATCCATCGGACATCGCCAAGGGCATCCAGGCGCCCATCTTTCACGTCAACGGCGACGACCCGGAGGCGGTGGTGCACGTCGCCCGCATAGCGGCCGAGTTCCGCCATGAGTTCAGCCGTGACGTGATCATCGACATGGTATGTTACCGCCGCCACGGCCATAGCGAAGCCGACGAACCGATGTTCACCAATCCCATCATGTATAGGACCATCGCCCAGCACCCGACCACCCGCGAGCTCTATGCCCGGCGGCTGATCGGGGAAAACGCGCTCGGCGAGGAAGAGACCGAAAAGACCGTCGCCGATTTCGCGGCACGCCTGGAAAAGGACTTCGTGGCGGCCGATGCCTACAAACCCAACAAGGCCGACTGGCTGGAAGGCAAATGGAAGGGACTGGTGCAACTCGCCGACGAGGAGGAACTGCGCGAAGACGACACCTCCGTGCCGTTGGAAGTGCTGCGAGAGGTCGGCATGGTCATTTCCCGGCCGCCGGAAAACTTCCACACCAACCGCAAGATCCTGCGCCAACTCGGCGGCAAGCGAAAGATGATCGAAAGCGGCGAATCCATCGATTGGGCGACGGCGGAGGCGCTGGCCTTCGGGACGCTGCTGGTGGAAGGGACTCCGGTCCGGCTGTCGGGCCAGGATTCGGGCCGCGGCACCTTTTCGCAACGTCATTGCGTCCTGATAGATCAGGAAAGCGAGGAACCTTACTTTCCCTTGAGCCAGATCCGTCCGGATCAGGCCGCCTTCGAGGTCATGGACAGCCCTCTTTCGGAAGCCGGTGTGCTGGGCTTCGAGTACGGCTATTCCCTGGCCGCTCCCAACACCTTGGTGTTGTGGGAGGGCCAGTTCGGCGATTTCGCCAACGGCGCCCAGGTCATCATCGATCAGTTCGTCGCCTCGGGCGAATCGAAATGGTTGCGCATGTCGGGGCTGGTGCTGCTGTTGCCTCACGGTTTCGAAGGCCAGGGACCGGAGCATTCATCGGCCCGGCTCGAGCGTTACCTGCAACTTTGCGGCGAGGACAATCTGCAGGTGGTAAATCCGACGACTCCGGCAAACTACTTCCATGCTCTCAGGCGCCAGATGCGGCGCAATTTCCGCAAGCCGCTGATCGTGATGGCGCCGAAATCGCTCTTGCGGCACAAGCTGGCGGTTTCGAAACTGGGCGAGATGGGGCCGGAAACTTTATTCCTCCGGGTGATCAAGGAGACTGGGCAACTGGTTCTCGATAAAAAGGTCCGCCGCGTGGTGCTGTGTTCGGGCAAGGTTTATTACGATCTCCTGCGGGCACGCCGGGAAGCGGGCATCGACGACGTGGCGCTCATCCGCGTCGAGCAGTTTTATCCATGGCCGAGGATAAGCGTTTTGCAGCAACTCGCCCGCTACCCTTCCGCCGAGGTTCTGTGGTGTCAGGAGGAGCCGGCCAACATGGGCGGTTGGACTTTCGTATATCCGCGTCTCGAAAATATTCTCGACGAACTAGGCAAAATCCCTTCCCGCCCTGTTTTCACCGGCCGCAAGACGGCGGCGTCGCCGGCCACGGGGATTGCCAAGGTCCATCATGAGGAACAGGCGAGACTGGTCGAGGAAGCGCTGACGGCGGAGGTGGACGTCATCCAGCAACCCTTCCGCCGTGACCCGGCGTGAACGGGTTGCGGGCGAAACAGTTGGAAGGCGAGGAAAACATGGTGACGGAAGTAAAGGTCCCGGCCTTGGGCGAATCGGTAACCGAGGCGACGGTGGCGAAATGGATGAAGGCGGTGGGCGAGGCGGTCGCCGCCGACGAACCGCTGGTCGAACTGGAAACCGACAAGGTGACGTTGGAGATCAACGCCCCCGCCGCCGGCGTCTTGAGCGATATCGCCGCGCCCGAAGGCAGCGAGGTCGAGGTGGGCGCCTTGCTCGGTGTCATCGGCGACGGCGCGGCGAAGGCGAAAACAGCCGCCGCCAAACCGGTCGAGGTTTCCGAGCCGGCGCCGTCAGCGGCGCCCGCCGCGCCAGTCGGGAGGCAAGCCGTCAAGCCGCTGTCGCCGGCGGTGAGGAAGCTCCTTGCCGAGCACAACCTCGATGCCGCCGACGTTGCGGGCACCGGCAAGAATGGCCTCCTGACCAAAAGCGACGTCCTCGCTTGCCTCGACAAGGGCGGGGCGAAAGCCCCGACGGCGGCCCCCGCGCCCGCGCCCGCCGCCGCCCAGTACCCGCCGCGCCCGCCCGGCCGGCGCGAGGAAAAGGTCCGCATGACCCGGCTTCGCAGGATGATCGCGGCGCGGCTCAAGGAGGCGCAGAACACGGCGGCGATGCTGACCACCTTCAACGAGGCCGACATGAGCGAAGTCATGGCGTTGCGCGCCCGTTACAGGGAAATTTTCGAGAAAAAACACGGCGTGCGCGTCGGTTTCATGTCGTTTTTCGTCAAGGCCTGCGTGGTGGCGTTGCGCGAGTTCCCGGCCATCAACGGCGAAATCGCCGGCGACGACATCATCTACAAGAACCACTACGACATCGGCGTCGCCGTCGGCACCCCGCAAGGGCTGGTGGTGCCGGTGGTGCGCGACGCCGACTCTTTAAGTTTCGCCGGCATCGAGAAGACCATCGGCGACTTCGCCCAGCGGGCGCGGGCCGGCAAGCTCGGCGTCGAAGAGATGCAGGGCGGCACCTTCACCATCACCAACGGCGGCGTCTTCGGCTCGTTGCTTTCGACGCCGATCCTCAATCCGCCGCAATCCGGCATCCTGGGCATGCACAAGATCCAGCAGCGGCCGGTGGTCATGCCCGACGGCTCCATTGCGGCGCGCCCGATGATGTACCTGGCGCTCGGTTACGATCACCGCATCGTCGACGGCCGCGAGGCGGTCTCCTTCCTGGTCCGCGTCAAGGACTGCATCGAGGACCCCCAGCGGATCATGCTGGATACCTGAGCGATGAGTGGGGAAACCTACGACCTCGTCGTCGTCGGCGGCGGTCCGGGGGGATACGTCGCCGCCATCCGGGCGGCGCAACTGGGCATGAACGTCGCTTGCGTGGACAAGCGCGGCGCGTTGGGCGGCACCTGTCTCAACGTCGGCTGCATCCCGTCGAAGGCGTTGTTGCGCTCGTCGCATCATTACCAGACCGTAAACCACGAGCTCGCCGCCCACGGGGTGAAGACGGCAAGCGTCACCCTCGACTTAGCCGCCATGATGGCGCGCAAGGACAAGGTGGTCGCCGAGCTTACCAAGGGCATCGAATTCCTGTTCAAGAAGAACAAGGTGAGCCGCGTCGCCGGCGCCGGCGCCGTCACCGCCGCCGACACCGTCACCGTGAAGGCGGGCAAGGGCAAGGCCCGGGTTCTCAAGGCCGAGAACGTCCTCATCGCCACCGGTTCCGATACGGCCCCCCTGGCGGCGGTGAAGATCGACGAAAAACGCATCGTCAGCTCGACCGGCGCGCTATCGCTCGCCAAGGTGCCGAAACATATGGTGGTCGTCGGCGCCGGCGTCATCGGCCTCGAATTGGGTTCGGTATGGCGGCGGCTGGGCTCAAAAGTGACGGTCGTCGAATTCCTCGATGGGATTCTTCCCGGCATGGACGGCGAGGTCCGCACCCAGATGCGCAGGATTCTCTCGCGCCAGGGAATGGCCTTCAAACTGTCCACCAAGGTGACCGCGGCGAGGGCGTCGAAGAGCGGGGTGAGTTTGACCGTCGGGCCCGTCAACGGCGGGCCTGAGGAGACGCTGAAAGCCGACGTGGTCCTTGTCGCCATCGGCCGGCGTCCCTATACCGACGGCCTTGGCCTGGACAGGCTGGGCGTTGAAATGGACGACCACGGTTTCGTCAAGGTGGACGGGGATTTTCAGACCAACGTCGCCGGCGTTTTCGCCATCGGCGACGTCATCGGCGGGGCGATGCTGGCCCACAAGGCGGAAGACGAAGGCGTGGCGGTGGCCGAGATCCTGGCCGGCCAAGCCGGACACGTCAACTACGAGACCATCCCCGGCGTCGTCTACACTCACCCGGAAGTGGCCTCCGTCGGCCCCGGCGAGGAGAAGCTGAAAGAAGACGGCGTCGCCTACAATGTGGGAAAGTTCCCGTTTTCCGCCAACTCGCGGGCCCGCGTCAACGCCGACACGGACGGCTTCGTCAAGGTGCTGGCCGACGCCGCCGGCGATCGGGTATTGGGCGTTCACATCATCGGTCCCGCCGCCGGCGAGCTTATCCAGGAGGCGGTGTCGGTGATGGAGTTCGGCGGCTCGGCCGAGGACATGGCGCGCACCTGCCACGCCCACCCGGGACTTAACGAAGCCCTCAAGGAGGCGGCGATGGCGGTGGACGGACGGGCGATCCATATCTAACATATCAAGTGTTGGAATCGAGGAACGCCGATGTTCGAAATGCTTGCCGAAAGCGAGGGGAAAATGGTCGGCGTCCGCGCCACGGGACGGCTCACCGACGCCGACTACAAGGAGTTCCTGCCCAAGCTGGAGGAGATCATCGGCCGGCACGGGCGCGTCCGCCTTCTCCTCGATTTGGAGGGCTTCGAGGGCTGGGAGCCCCACGCCGCCTGGGACGATTTCACCTTCGGCATGACCCATTGGAACCATTTCGAACGGATAGCCCTGGTCGGCGATAAAATGTGGGAGGAGTTGGCGGCCAAGGTTACGAACCTTCTGATGCGGGGCGAGGCCCG
>JAUXMA010000224.1 GCA_030623425.1 Rhodospirillaceae bacterium | reverse complement strand
GTCTGACGCTGAGCGCCCGCGAGATCGCCGTCAATCCGCCGCGACTGGCGGCGTGCCTTAGATGAGGCTTTCTCCACATCTGCGCGGCGCTGTCGCGCCTTGCCTATGACGAGCGGCCAAGCCTGGACGGACTGGGCCTCGTCCTGCGCCGCCCGGCATTCGGCAAATACCTCAAGGGCTGGCTCGCCAGGGCCTATAGCTGACACCTCCCTTGTGGTTTCGACCGCAGGGCGCGGGGCCTCTTCGGAGGCCCTTGCTTTTCACGGCTTTAACAAAAAAGGAGCGAAACGACATGGCCTTCAACGAAACCCTTAAAGCTATCGCCGCAGAGGAAAAGCTATTGGCGCTGACCGACGAGAACTATCGGAAGGCGCGGGAAGAATGGTCGGATATCGACAGACGCTACGCCGCGTTGCGTTCCGGGCCTTCCGATGGCGACGGGGACGCCTTGGCCCGGATCGCCGATCTTGTCCGCCGCCATGGCCCCACGGCCGCTAAATGGCTGGTCGGTCCCGCCGGCGGTGCCGCCGCGGCGGGATTGTTGGCCGACGACGGTGCCTTCACCTCGATAATCGGCAAGATCGGACAACTGTTCGGGGGGTGAGCCATGCTTCACGAATCTCTCGAAGATGTAATCCTCGACGAACTCGGCGACTACCTCGACATCCAGAGCATCCTTCTTACGAGTGCCAGCGCCTTCATCCTTCTCAAGCTTCTCGCCATTGGTTTCATCGCCGCCGTGAGTTGCGAGGTCGCGGACCTTTGGCCATGAACACCCTCGCCCACATCTGCGCCTACCTGTCGCGCCAAGCCTACGCCGACGCCCCGGAACTTCGTAAAATCGGGCAAACCTTGGTCGCTCGGTACGACCGCAACGGTACTCAGGCTTTCATCTCCACCGAATCGGCGCCGCTTAATAATGGCCGCATGTTCCTGGTCTTTCGCGGCACCGAGGAAATCGCCGATATCCTGGCCGATCTCAGATACGTGAAGACCAGTTTCTACGGCGGCGGACGTGTCCACGAGGGCTTTAACCATGCGCTGGGGCAGGTTTTCAACGGCCTACAGGTAGTCATGGACGACCACCCGGATCGTCAATGGATTTTCACCGGCCATTCCCTGGGCGCGGCCCTGGCCCTGCTGGCGGCCGCTACGTGGAAGCCGGCGACGGCCTACCTTTACGGTTGCCCGAGAGTGGGGAACAGGGCCTTCGTCAGGGCCATCGAATGCCCCATTCATCGCTTCGAGAACAGGGGCGATGTCGTCACCAGGTTGCCGCCGCCGACGTCGCCCCTGCAAATCTGGCACTCGTTGACGCACGGCCGCCGGCCGACGCTCTACCGCCAAGCCGGCAAGCGCGTCCGCCTCGCCGGTTTCGGCCACCGCGCAAGGGCCTACGAGGCCTCCACCGTCGGGGTACGTGTGAGCTGAACCGGCAAGGAACGCTGAATCCACCGAACCCGCCGAACCCGTTTTTCGGCCTTTTTGGTCCATGCCAAATGGTTGGCGATCGCCGGCGGACGGTCCCGCATGTCCTTTGAATTCACCCTCGCGAGGCCTCGCCGCCGCCCCACGGGGCGGCGGTTTTTTTTTGCCTTTCGCCAGCTTTCGCCGATCCACACCCGCCGCCACCCGCGGGGCGGACGCCGCCGAAGATGGCGCCCGGACGGCGTCAAAAGGAGGCAAAAAAAAGGCCGGAAAACCGGCCCAAGGTTTGTGCTCTTGAGGGAAGGGGGATCAACGAATCAATCCATCCTATGCCGCCAGCATAGTCGAATCCAAACCTGTTGGCTGTGATCGCTATCACAGGCGGTGATTTTTTTTAAAAGCCGCGGTCCGCCGGCCGGCCCTGGGCAAAAGGGCGGGGAAAACGCGCGCCGGTCGCCGCCGGCAGCGGATACGGGCCGGGTTTTTCATTGTCAGGCCGGCGTAAATAAGCAATCCTTGGCAACGCCTCAACCGGCGCTTCACCCTTGCCAAGAGTGGGCCGCGGCAGAACAGGAACGGCGATGAAAGAACCCCTTGACGACTACCATAAACTCATCGAACAGAAACGTTTCCTCGGAGAGGTCGAACAAGGCATCCGCTTCGCCAACCGCGAGATCATTCACAAGCGCATTCCTTCGCTCAACAAGGACGCCTTTCTCTCTTTCGCCGTCGCCGTCGGAAGGTTGCGCGCCCGCTACCTGGAAGCGGCGTTCCGGCTCAGCGTCAACGAGCATGGCGATCCGCCGGATCCGGCGGAAATCGATGAACTCCGCCGCCGCCGCGAGATGTACGAAGAAGCCCGCGACGCATTCGAATCTCTTCGCGACGCCATCGAAAAAGGCTATGTGGACGTGCAAGGCCTCGGCGAAGGGGAGGAAAGTTCGGACCAATAGAAATTCGGTGACGGCATACTTAAGCAGCCATTCGAGGGATCACCTCGGGCTTCATCTTTTCTCGTTGCCTCGTCCGCGGAAGAAACCGGGATGGACGTCGTGAAGAAAACTGCAAAAACGGACAGAATGACGAGGAACGTTCTCATAGAACTATCTCCGATCCATTTCTAACGACGCTGAATTACACCTTTGGTTTTCCAACCGGTGAAAACCCATAATAAATTTTTGTGATCCCCGCTTCTTTAAAATGAATGTCTCTTAAGGGGCACAACCTACCCTAATCCCCCGCCTCCAGTTATTCGGATAGGCTCTAAGTATACCGTCACCGAATTTCCATTGAAGGACGAACGACTAGGAAGCGCTGTCGGCGAAAGGAAAAACCGTATCCAAACGGGCGAGCTTGAAGACCCGCATCACCGGCTCGCCGACACCTGCGAGGGTGAACGTCTTGCCTTTCTTGCGGGCGTTTTGGAAAGCCTCCAACAGACTGGCGACACCGGAACTGTCGATCATGAAGACGCCTGACAAGTCAACCTGCACACCGGTGCCGCGGGAAGCACAATCCATCAGCACATCTCGCGCCTCGCCCGAGCATTCGAGATCGATATCGCCCTCGAAAGCGACGATGACGGTGTCGTCTACTTCTCTGATATGGTGTTTCATGGCGTTGTACGTCTCTCTATATTCTTGTCATCAGCCGCTATTCAATCTGGATTTGCTCTAAGCAAGCATAGCGATTGTCGGCCCGATGCCAACAGCAATCTGCAAACGAGCTCTTAACAATCCACGCCGAGAGCTCGACCAGGCCACGGCGCTCCGGAGCCGGCGCCGTTTTCGCCTGCCTCAATGGACGCCGGGACCGGCAAGGGAGCCGAAATCCGTCATCAAAGGGAATCAAACTCTCCAATAAAAGTTATTGAAAATCATTTAATTATCATTATTTTTTAATTATTTACATGAATACTTTTCCTGCCTTCAACGCTTGCGCCGTCGGCGCATAGGGAGCAAGCTTGATTGCCGAAACCCGCTCGGCGCCGAGAGGCGAAACCATGACCGGCAAGGATGTCCATCTTCCGGAGGTGTTGTTCGAATTCCGCCCGGTCGGACGCTTTGTCCGGGTCGCCGCCATCGATCCGATCACCGGTATCGAAGTGACCATGGTCGGCGACGTCACCTACGGCGAGGAGATGTTGAAACGAATTGCCACCCGCAAGCTCAAATATGTCATCGCCAAGCGGCAACGGCAAAAAGACTAAAAGCATTTCCCGTTTGCTAGTGGCCTGTATCATCTAAATTGTACCCCTACGATCGCTTTTCCCGTCCCCTCGGTAGGCTTGAGGGGAACCGTGGCGCCAGTGGCGCCGCG
>JAUXMA010000076.1 GCA_030623425.1 Rhodospirillaceae bacterium | reverse complement strand
TAGTTCGAAGGATACATGGTCGTGAGCGGTGACGGGCGCAGCTGGATGTCCCCGGCGCCCGTCGACTTGCCATTCAGTTTTACGCCCTTTTCGAGTGGTCCACAACCGAGTGGCTCAAACCTACCTATACCTGCTCTAACCGGTGGTGTTGACGGCAATATTCATGCCCTATGGAAAGAGCGCGATGGCAGTCTGCTTTATAGCCGGGTTGGTGAGGGCGCGTTTGAAAGTCTGGATTCCTGGTCGTCGCCATTGCAGCTAACCGAGTCTTTTCTAGAAATGGATATTGAAGTGGACACTACTGGCCGGGTTCACGTCGCCTACGTTCGCCCTGAATCGAGTGAACTTTTTCCCCCGGGTGTTTACTACCGCTACTCTTCCGACGATGGGACCAATTGGTCCTTCCCAGATCTGTTGTATGACTCTCCATACTTCCGCTCTACAGCCGATTCGCAAGCACATGTAGATCTAGCGATTCTTGGTGAGGATCAGATTTCGATATCCTGGGACAACCGGCTCCTGGGAAGAGTCTTCTCAGTTCAATCGAATGACGGCGGAATGACCTGGGATTCTCGGGTTGTCGAGCTGGAAATCCGGCCCGAATGGGACTTCCTTCGGTTCAGCGGCCGCGGCTCAATCTTTTTTCTTGACCAGAATGTAGGATGGCTGATGGCGCGCATCGTCCTTGCCGACGATAGCATCCATTTCGACGGCCAGACCCTTGAAAGCAAGCCCTTGGGCGGCGTCGAAACTTCGGTTATTCTACTCATGGAGGAACTGGCCCGGCGCGGACACGAAGTCCGCGTTTGCAACAAATGCCCCGCCCCTTTACATCACAACGGCGTCTTTTGGAGCCCCATCGAAAACGGCCTGCCCGCCGAGACCGATCTTTACATAGCCAACCGCGGCGATGCATTGTTGCCGCTGATGCCGAAAGCCGGGCGCTGTGTTTTCTGGATTCACAACCCGGCCCGCTATTTGTTGAAATGGCGATACTTGTCGAAGCTTTGGCGCATCCGTCCAGTCATCGTTTTCATCGGCGAGTATCACGCCACTACCTGCTCCGCCTGGGTCCCGGAAGGCGGCCGCAAAGTCATACCCTATGGCATCGCCGACATATTCCTAACCGCCGAGACGGCGCAAGCCCCTCCCGCGCCGTGCGCCGTCTTCACCTCCAATCCCCTGCGTTCGCTCGACTGGCTCTTGGATCTCTGGGTCGAACAAATCAGGCCGCAAGTCCCGGCGGCCGAATTGCATGTCTTCTCCGGCGCCGCCACCTACGGCGCGGTTGGCGACGAAAAATCCAAAGCCATGGAGGCGGTTCTGGAGCGGGCCAGGAGCTTGGCCCCCGAAGGCGTGGTCCTGCGCGAGCCGGTGCCCAAGGCGGAACTCGCCAGGGAATTGCGCGGCGCCCGAGTGATGCTTTACCGTGGCGACCTCAACGAGACTTTTTGTCTGTCCGTGGCTGAAGCGCAAGCCATGGGGGTTCCGACAGTGGTACAGAATTTTGGCTCCGTCACGGAACGGGTCATCGACGGCGAGACCGGTTTCATCGTCAAGGGTGATGGCGCCTTCGCCAGCGCCGCGGCGCGGCTGCTTAAAGACGATGGCTTGTGGCTTACCCAACATCAATCGGCTTTGGCGAAACAACGCCGCTGGGGCTGGCCCGAAGCCGCCGGCGCTTTCGAGAGCCTGATACCAAGGATCGACGATACCTTGAAAATGGATTCGAATTAAATGCGCCTCCTACAAGTCATGGCCGGCGGCGAATTCGGTGGCGCCGAAGCATTTTTCGTCCGCTTGGTTTTGGGCCTCGACCGGGCCGGCCTAGAGCAACGGGTAGTGATCCGGAAACACCCGCGGCGGGCGGCAATCTTGCAAGCTGGCGGCGTCGAAACGCTTGAATTGGCGTTCGGCGGGATCTTCGACTTGCAGACCCCGCTTAAGCTCAAGCGAACCATTCAGGAATTCCGGCCCGACATCGTTTTGACCTGGATGAGCCGGGCGACGGCAAAATGTCCACTGGGAAATTTCGTCCACGTCGGTCGGCTCGGCGGCTATTACGACCTGAAATGCTACCGGGCCTGCGACCATTTGATCGCCAACACGCAAGATATCGCCGACTACTTGATGAACGAGGGCTGGCCGAAAGACAAAACCCACTACTTGCCCAACTTCGTCAGCGAGGAAAAGGCCTTGGCCGTTCCGCGGGAGGCTTTGTACACCCCCGACAAGGCGCCTTTGTTGCTGGCCATGGGACGGCTGCACGAGAACAAGGCCTTTGATGTGCTTTTGAAAGCCGTCGCCCGATTGCCCGATGTCTATCTGTGGTTGGCCGGCGACGGGCCGCTCCGCGTCCAACTCGAAGCCATGGCGGAAAGCCTGGCGGTCAGACCCAGGGTTCGCTTCTTGGGCTGGCGCGAGGATACGGCGGCCCTGTTCGCCGCTTGCGACATGTTCGTTTGCTCGTCGCGCCACGAGCCCCTCGGTAACGTGATCGTCGAGGCCTGGGCGCAGGAAAAACCGGTGGTCGCCGCCGACAGCCTGGGCCCCAGCACCCTGATCGAGGACGGACAAACAGGCGTGTTGGTGCCGGTCGACGACCCTGTGATGCTTGCCCGCGCCATCCGCTATGTGCTCAATGACGAGAATTTGCTCCCCCACATCTCCCGCCAGGGCCGCGCGGCTTACGAGGCCCGTTTCACCGAGTCCATCGTGGTTGGCAAGTACTTTCAATTTTTTGAAAAGGTTCTCGCCTGATGTGCGGCATCGCCGGCGTCATGACCGAGGATGGCTCGGCGCCGTCGGCACGGACCCTGGACCGCCTGGCCCAGGCGCTTGCCCACAGGGGGCCGGACGGGCGCGGGCGTCACATTTCCGGAAATGTCGGCATGATCCATACCCGGCTCGCCATCATCGATCTTGAAACCGGCGATCAACCCATCCTCGCCCGCTCGGCGGCGGCGGTGGCGGCGCCGGCAATCATCGCCAACGGCGAAATCTACAACTATCTCGACCTGCGCCGGGAAATCGGCGAGGCTGCCTTCGCCACCCGCTCCGACTGCGAACCGCCGCTCCACCTTTACCTCCGCGACGGTGTCGGCTTTGCCCGCCGGCTGCGGGGCATGTACGCCATCGCCATCCACGACCCTCTACGAAAGCGGCTGGTGCTGGCCCGCGATCCTTTCGGCATCAAGCCGCTGTACTATACCGAGACCGGCGCCGGCTTCTCTTTCGCCTCCGAGGCGCGGGCGCTCATTACCGCCGGCCTGACAATGGCGGATTTGCGGCACGAGGCCCGCGACGAGCTATTGCAGTTGCAGTTCACCACTGGCGCCGAGACGGCCTTTCGCGGCATTTTCAGGCTGTTGCCGGGCGAGACGGTGGTCGTCGAGGAAGGCCGGATCACCGAACGCCGCCGAATCGAAGCCCTGCCGGCGGCGGGGCCGCGGGGCATGCCGGCGGCGGAAGCGCTCAAGCAACTCGATGAAATCCTCAACGACGGCGTCGAAATCCACCAGCGGTCCGATGTCCCTTACGGCATGTTCCTCTCGGGCGGCGTCGATTCGTCGGTGCTGCTGGCAATGATGGCGCGGCTCAACGAAAAGCCGGTCAGGGCCTTCACGGCCGGTTTCGAAGGCTGCCTCGTTCATGACGAAAGGGAACACGCGCGCAAACTCGCCGGCATCGTTGGCGCCAAGCATGTGGAAGTGAATTTCGGCGAGGGCGATTTCTGGCGGCTGTTGCCGGAAATCGCCTCGGTCATGGATGACCCGGCCGCCGATTATGCCCTGTTGCCGACCTACAAACTGGCCGCCGCCGCCAGGGAGAACGGCCTCAAAGTCATCTTGACCGGCGAGGGCGGGGACGAGATGTTTGGCGGCTACGGCCGCTACCGACGGGCGTCGCGTTGGCGCCTGTTCGGCGGTCGGCCGATGCGTTGCGCCGGCGCCCTCGACGGCTTAGGCGTACTGCGTGAACCGTCGGGACAATGGCGTGACGGCGTCGCCGCCGCCGAGGCGGCCGAAAACCGTCCCGGCCGCACGCCCTTGCAAATCAACCAAGCGGTCGATTGCGACGACTGGCTGCCCAACGATCTCTTGACCAAGCTCGACCGCTGCTTGATGGCGCATGGCGTCGAAGGCCGCGTCCCTTTCCTCGATCCGGCGCTCGCCGCTTTCGCCTTCACCTTGCCGGACCGCCTGAAAGTCAGGCGCGGCATCGGCAAATGGCTTTTGCGCCGTTGGCTTGCAACCGGCCTGCCCGAGGCAAAGCCTTTTTCGCGCAAGCGCGGCTTCACCGTTCCCGTTGGTGAATGGATCGCCGCCAAGGGCCGGAAACTGGGGCCATTGGTGGCGGCCCAGCCGGGAGTCGCCGAGGTTTGCAAGCCCGGCGCCGTCGACAAGCTGTTCGCCACCGCCGCCGCCGATGCCGGCGGCAAACTGGGCAAGGCCGCCTGGACATTGCTTTTTTACGCCCTCTGGCACCGCCGCCATATTTTGGCCCTCGTTCCCGGCGGCGATGTCTTCGACACCTTGGCGGCGGCCTGAATCGCCCCCGAATGGGGGGCCGGTTGGTGGCGCGCCGCCGGTTAATCGCCCCCGTCCGCGTCGGCGTTGTCAGCGCCGGCGCTGTTATCGTTGTCGGCTTTCTTGCCTTGTTTTTTTTCCATGGCGGCTTGTTCGAGCAGGGCCTCGTATTCCATGAGTTCGAAACACTTTTCAAAAGCGCCACGGTAATCGCCGCCGATGAGGGCTTCGCCGATATCGGCCATGATCATGCCGGTTGACGGCACTTCGGAAACCAGCTCCCGCGATAGACCCAGGAACGGCTTGTAATTGGATTCGAAGCCGGTGGGGTCGAGATACATGTTCATGACCATGTAATAGATTTTCAACGCCGGACTTGTCGCCTGCTCGGCCTTGATCATCAGCTTGTCCCTGAGAATCGGACCGTCGCCCTGGACACCGAGTTCGATCGTCGAATCGTTGGTGTTCTCGACCACCATGTTGCCGACGATCCCTTTTTCGCCGGGATCGAGGGTCAGGACGACTTTATCCATCTCAGCCATCTCCTGGTCATCTCGAATGAATCTTGCGGATCAATGGAGCTGCACTCCGGCGGTACTTTTCTTCACCAGCATTTCCTCGACCACCATTTCGATCCGCTTCCACAAGCGGTAGCCTTCGATGTTGTCGAAGCAGAGAAACATGTCGGCATGCATGGTGGCGATCGCGCTGGCGTCCCCGCCGTGATTTTTCAGCATCGTTATCGCCGAGCGTACGATTTCGGCATCGCTGATGATAGGCTTCGGCTCCGTCATGCCTCGACCATAGCAATCATCGGTAAACGGCTGGTTAATCGCCGTCCGGGTTGTCCGGGAGGGGCAGCGGGCCGGAACCGATTCCCTAGCAAACGGGAAATGCTCTAAGCTTCCACCAAGCCCGTTCACGCGGTGTCGGCCAGGACGACCCCCCGTCGGCGCGGCCTGAAAGGAACACATTCAAACGTCATGGCGGAGACTTTCGATCTCGTCTTGCAAGGCGGCACCTGCGTCACCCCGTCCGCCATCGGTGAAGCCGACGTCGGCGTGGCGGACGGATTGATCAAAAACGTCGGGGACCTGGGCCGATTCCAGGCGGCGGAAGTTTTCGACGCCGCCGGCCTTCACGTCCTGCCCGGCGTCATCGACACCCAGGTTCACTTTCGCGAACCGGGCCGGACGGAAAAGGAAGACATCGCCACCGGCAGCGCGGCGGCGGCCTTGGGCGGAGTTACGGCGGTCTTTGAGATGCCCAATACCAGGCCGCCGACCATTAGCGCCGCCGACTTGGCCGACAAATGCCGCCGGGCCAAAAACCGGGCCTGGGTCGACATCGCTTTTTACGTCGGCGCGACGGTCGCAAACGTCGAGCATTTGAACGACCTGGAACGCCTGCCTGGTTGCGCCGGGATCAAAATTTTCATGGGCGGTTCGACCGGCAGCCTGCTCATCGCCGACGAAACCACCTTGGCCCAGGTCCTGGCCAACGGCTGCCGGCGTTGCGCCGTGCATTGCGAGGACGAGGACCGCTTGCGAGACCGGTTCAAGCTGGTCGAAGGCGGCGCCAAGGTTCACCGGCACCCACAATGGCGGGACGCAAAGACGGCCCTCGCCGCCACCCGGAGGCTTTTGCGGCTGGCCCGGGGAACGAAGCGCCGGGTTCACGTTCTGCATGTAAGCACGGCCGACGAAATGGCCCTGCTCGGCCGTTATCACGACATCGCCACCGTCGAGGTGACGCCCCAGCACCTGACCCTCGTGGCGCCCGAAACATATGATGAGTTGGGAACGCTTGCGCAAATGAATCCGCCGATCAGGGAGGCGCGCCACCGGGACGCCCTGTGGACCGCCGTCGGCAACGGCCTTGTCGATTGCATCGGCTCCGACCACGCGCCACATTTAAAAGAAGACAAGGATAGGCCCTACCCTGAAAGCCCGTCCGGCATGCCCGGCGTGCAAACCATGGTGCCGGTGATGCTGAACCACGCGCATAAGGGCAGGCTCAGCCTTGAGCGGTTCGTCGATTTGACCAGCGCCGGCCCGGCTCGCGTTTTCGCCATCGCCGGAAAGGGACGGATCGCCGCCGGCTTCGACGCCGATTTCACCGTCGTTGACCTGAAAGCCCGGCGCGCCATCACCTCGACGTGGATCGCCAGCCGCTGCGGCTGGACGCCTTTCGAGGGAATGGACATCACCGGCTGGCCCGTCGCCACCTTCGTCCGCGGCCTTCAGGTCATGCGCGAAGGAGAACTCCTGGGCGAGCCCAGGGGCGCGGCGGTGCGGTTCCTGGAGTGTCTTTAAGCCGCGTTTTCCAAGTCATCCCGATATAAGAGCCTGTTTGGGAAGTATGTCCGAATGAAGTGAAAGCGGTCAAAAAGGACCTTCGGAACGCGGTCGACCCGCCAGTTCCTCTATTCAGGAACCGCCGGATTATATTAATTGGTAGTTGATTCGCGCAGGACGGGTTCGTCTATTTTAACTGGCGGTGGAACGGTCTGGACCGGCAAAGGATTGAGCCTTGGTCTCGGTCTAGT
>JAUXMA010000243.1 GCA_030623425.1 Rhodospirillaceae bacterium | reverse complement strand
GGTTCCTTGAGGATGACGCCCTTTGGGGAAAAACCGTTACGTCCCTTGCTTTGATTTACGACGGGCCCTGTTTTGGCGGCGCTCCGCTTTCTTCCGTTTGTAAAGGCCGCTTCCATCCTGCTTAGCCGCCGCTTGACTCCACAATTTAGGCCGCATTCGCCTGTCCTTCGCCGAACGGCGGTCCCGACCGCTACGGCGCTCATCTTGCGTGATCGTATTCATGTTAAACCCCTGAAATTCGTGTGATGGCCAAATGTAGAGGCAATGCGGTTACAAGCGCTTAACTCGATGGGTCCGGAACAGTTTGCTTTTGACCCGGATCAAGCCGCGATGTCAAGGAATTGCCATCCCGGGAACAGCTTGGGGGAGCGTCGCCGCGGGAAATGAACACAACATGTTGACAAATCGCGGCGGTTTGTATATAGGTCTTGTTATTATTGGATTCGTGTTTCCGCGTTGCCGGCGTCTTGATGCCGGCCGGCGCGGTTTTTTTTTCGCCCGCCCGCCGGTCTTTTCCTTATCCCACCCATGTCCGAACTGACGCCCAAGCAGCAGCGATTCGTCGATGAATACCTGATCGACCTCAACGGCGCCCAGGCCGCCCAGCGCGCCGGCTACAGCCAAGCTTGCGCCAAGCAGCAAGCCTGGCGGCTGCTCAGGGTCGCGAAGGTGGCGCAAGCCGTCGAAAGAGGCCGGGAGGCCAAGGCCAAGCGAACGCGGGCCAGCGCCGAGAGCGTCATCGAGGAGCTGGCGCTGATCGCCTTCGCCAACGCCGGCGATTATTTCGACTGGGGCCCGGACGGGGTCCGCCTCAAGAAAAAAGACGAACTCACACCCGAACAGCAGACCGCCGTCGCCGAGGTGGTCGAGAGCGCCGGCGGCGTGCCCCGCCTCAAGCTGCACGACAAACGGGCGGCGCTCGCCGACCTCGGCCGCCACCTGTTCCCGGCCCGCCGCGAAGCCGCCGGCGGCGAGAAGGCCGGGACGATTGCCAACCATTTGGCATCGGCCAAAGAGGACTTGTCCCATCTCAGCGACCTTGAGAGAGCTCATCGAATTGAAGTCATTCTTAACCGAGCCAGAGCTCGCCGGGATCGACAGGCTGATAGGCGAGGGCGCCGAAAAGTGGCTGCCGCGGCCGGGCCCGCAGACTGACGCTTACGAGAGCGAGGCCGATTTCCTGTTCTTCGGCGGCGCCGCCGGCGGCGGCAAGACCGATCTTTTGATCGGCCTGGCGCTGAACGCCCACCGGCACTCGGCCATCTTCCGCCGCCAATACCGCCAGCTGCAGGCGATCGTCGAACGCACCGCCGAGATTCTCGGCTCGCGTGGCGGCTACAACGACCAGAAAAAAATTTGGCGGCTCGCCGATGGCCGCCGCCTGCACTTCGGCGCCTGCCAGAACCCGGGCGACGAGCAGGGCTTCCAGGGCCAGCCGCACGACCTCAAGGCCTTCGACGAGATCGGCCATTTCCTGGAAGCGCAGTTCCGTTTCCTTCTCGGCTGGAACCGGACGACAAACCCGGACCAGCGCTGCCGGGTGGTCTGCGCCGGCAACCCGCCGACGTCACCGGAAGGCGAGTGGGTGGTCAAATTCTGGGCGCCGTGGCTGGATCCCGAATACCCGAACCCGGCCCTGCCGGGCGAGCTCCGCTGGTTCGCCACCATCGACGGCGCCGAAACGGAAGTCGAGGGCCGGCACCCCTTCCAGCACAAGGGCGAGCGGATCGGGCCCAAATCCAGGACCTTCATCCCGTCGGCCATCGACGACAATCCGTTCCTGTTGGCGACCGGCTACAAGGCGACGCTGCAGGCGTTGCCCGAGCCGTTGCGCTCGCGGATGCTGAATGGCGATTTCGGGGTTGGCCGCGAGGACAATCCCTGGCAGGTGATCCCCAGCCCTTGGGTGGCGGCGGCGCAGGCGCGCTGGCAAGACGCGGCCAAGCCGAAGGGGATGAAAATGGACGCGCTCGGCGTCGATGTCGCCCGCGGCGGCGGCGACGCGACCGTGCTCAGCGCCCGTTTTGACAACTGGTTCGCCGAGCTCCAGGTCCACCCCGGCGGGACAACGCCGGACGGGCCTTCGGTGGCGGCGCTCGCCGTCGCCGCCTTGCGCGACGGCGCCCCGGTTTTGATCGACGTGATCGGCGTCGGCGCTTCCGTTTACGACCACCTCAAGGACAACGGCGTAAATGCCGTCGCCATGAACGCCGCCGAGGCCAGTTCGGGCCGCGACCGCTCGGCCACGCTCGCCTTCGCCAACAAGCGCGCCCAGTGGTGGTGGGCCATGCGCGAGGCCCTCGACCCGGATTACGGTTCGGCGATCGCCCTGCCGCCGGAGCGCGCCTTGAAGGCGGATCTCTCTGCCCCGCGCTGGCGCCTCACGGCGCGCGGCATCCAGATCGAATCGAAAGAAGAGATCACCAAGCGCCTCGGCCGTTCGCCCGACCGCGGCGACGCCGTTGTCATGGCCCTTCAGGATAGCCGCCGGGACGCCCGCCGGCGGCGCCGGCGGCGCCCGGCAAGCGCGCTCGGCGCTTACGATCCGCTGGCGCGGGGGCGCTAGGAGAAATTCGGTGACAGCATACTAATTTCCCCCAAGGTAATTAGTATGCGTCACCGAATTTCGAGAACCAAATTTCTCAAAGGAAATTAGTATGCTGTCACCGAATTTCCAGCCGGACGAGCTCATCGAGCCTTCGGAAGACGAGAAACGCAACGGCTGGACGGCCGAAACCCTTACCGCCCATATCAAGCAAAGCCAAGCCGAAGAGGAACGAATGCTCGCCCAGCCGCGCCGCCGCCGCCGGGCGACGGCCATCAACGACTGGAACCCGCTGAAACGATAAGAAAACTAAGCCATGGAGGCCCTTGTCGTCTTCCACGACCACGGCGCGCCGCCCTTCGAGCGCTTTCTCAAGCGCGGCTTCCGCCACTGCTTCCTGGCCCTTCGCTCTGGCGGCTACTGGATCGTTTTCGACAGCCAGGAAGGCCGGCTGCACCTCAAGGTGGCGGCGGCGGCAGCTTACGACCTCGCCGCTTTCTACCGCCGCCACGGCTTCACGGTGGTCATCGGCAAGCAGCGTCCGGGGCGGCCGAAATGGCCGCTGATGGCGGCGACCTGCGTCGGCGCCGTAAAGGGCCTGCTCGGCCTTAGCGCCCCGTGGCTGATCACTCCATACCAACTTTACAACCATCTCAAGAAAGGAGCCTGATCCATGTTGCACCGTTATCCACTCGGCGACGCCGGCGGCCGCGAAGAGCGCTTCGCCGGCCTTTTCGAGCGGCCGCTGGAAAGCCGCCGCTTTTCCTTGTTCAGCCCGCCTTCGCCGCCTTCGCCGCCTTCGCCGCCGCCGCCGCCACCACCGCCGCAACGCGACGACGCGGCGATCAAAGCCCGCAAGGAGGAGGAGCGGCTGGCCAGAAAACGCCGCATGG
>JAUXMA010000002.1 GCA_030623425.1 Rhodospirillaceae bacterium | reverse complement strand
GGTGACCGCCGTCATTGGCGGCGTGGCGTTCATTTTCATCATCTCCGGGGCGCCACTGAAAAAAAGCCACCGCCTGTAAGTTAATGGCTGGTCCCTGGCCCACCCATGATCTATCATGATCTATATAATGGCTTCGTCCTCGAACGAGGTTCATTCGGCAAGCAGGGTTTCACAGTGACAAAGCAGGTAACCGGAGCAACGGAGAAGTTCGCCGACACCGCCCGGCCCCGAGCCGCGCCCAGGGCGCTCCGCTTCCGCGTTGCCGATTACGCGGTGCTGTTGAAGCCGAGGGTGATGTCGCTGGTGGTGTTCACGGCGCTGGTCGGGCTATTGCTGGCGCCGGGCACCATCGATCCCTGGACCGCGGCGGCCGCCGTCGCTTGCATCGCCATCGGCGCTGGCGCCGCCGGCGCCATCAACATGTGGTACGACCGCGATATCGACCTCCACATGCTCCGCACCATGAACCGGCCGCTCCCCGCCGGCCGGCTGAAGCCCAAGGAGGCGCTGGCCATCGGGGTCGTTCTATCCACCGGCTCGGTGGGGGCGATGGCGCTCCTGGTCAACGTCTGGGCGGCGGCGCTGCTGGCCCTGACCATCTTCTATTACGTCTTCATCTACACCGTCTGGCTGAAGCGCCGCACCCCCCAGAACATCGTCATCGGCGGCGCCTCGGGGGCGCTGCCGCCGGTCATCGGCTGGGCCGCCGTCACCGACGACGTGAGCCTCGGCGCGGTCTTGCTGTTCGCCATCATTTTCCTGTGGACGCCGCCGCACTCGTGGGCGCTGGCGCTGTTCCGGCGGGGCGATTACGAGACCGCCGGCGTGCCCATGATGCCGCTCGCCGTGGGCGTGCGCGAAACCAAGAGGCGGATGCTGATCTATATGGCGCTGTTGCTCCCGGCGACTCTGTTGCCGGTGGCGATCGGCATGTCGGGAGCCCTCTATGGTGTCGCCGCGGTGGGGTTGGGCGTCGCCTTCTGGGTCCACGGCTGGCGCTTCTGGAAGGACCGGGACGCGCCGGATGACGGCCAGAGGGGCGAACGGACGGCCCGGTCCATGTTCCTCTTTTCGATCCTCTATCTGCTTCTGATCTTCGTCTCCCTGTTGGCCGACCGGCTGGTGTTCCTGCCGCTGGTCTAGTGGCCCGGCGCCCAGATACGCCGCCACCGACCGCGCCATCCTCCGCATGAGCCGGGGGTGAAGCCCCGGCCCCGGTTCGAGACCGGCGCCCAGCGGGTCCGGATGCCGACCACGACCTTGGGCGGCCACGGCGGCGAGGCAGAACGCGGCGAGGACCGCCGGGATAATTGCCGAAAAATTCATCGAATCCTTGGTTACGCGGTTTGCCACTATTTTGTTATGTTATAACATTACATGTCAAGCGATTCATTGTCATTGCCTTGGGTTAGCGTCTATTATCTCTTGGGTTGGCGCCTGTATCTCGAGACGATCTGGCGCAAGTCGAAACGTCCCGGGTTTTCCCGCCATTGCCCATGTCCGTAACGCCTTATAAGCAACTTGAAGACCGTTTCAGGCGGCTGCTGAGCTTGCGTGACGCCGAGGCCATGCTGCACTGGGACATGGCGACCATGATGCCCGGCGGCGGCGCCCGCTCGCGCGGCGAGCAGTTGGCCGCCCTCAAGGCCGTCCAGCATGGCATCCTCACCGAACCGGAAACGGAATTCCTTCTCCAAGCCGCTCTCGACAATGACGTTGACGACGGTCCCGAAGCCGCCAACCTGCGTGAAATGCAACGGATGTGGGGGCGCGCGACGGCGCTCTCCGAGGACTTGGTCGTCGCCCTCGCCAAGTCTCGCTCGGCTTGCGAGACCATCTGGCGCAAGGCCCGCGCCGAGGACGATTTCGCCCTCGTCCTGCCCCACCTGGAAAAGTTTCTGAGCCTGCTTCGCCAGGCCGCCGGCGCCACCGCCGAAAAACTTGATCTTAGCCCATACGACGCCCTTCTGGACGAATACGAACCCGGCGGCCGGACGCGGGAAATCGATCGTCTGTTCGGGGAATTGCAAGGCTTCCTCCCCGACTATTTGAGCCGCGCGTTGGCGCGCCAATCGGGTGAGCCGCCGGCGCTCAAGCCGAAGGGGCCGTTCGCCGCCGACAAACAGCGCGCGCTTGGCGTTCGCTTGATGAAAATTCTCGGCTTCGATTTCGAGCACGGCCGTCTCGACGAGAGTCTCCACCCTTTCTGCGGCGGCACTCCCGATGATATCCGCATCACCACGCGCTATGACGGCGACGATTTCACCCAGGCCCTGATGGCGGTGCTGCACGAGACCGGCCATGCCCTCTATGACCGCGGCCTGCCGAAGGCTTGGCGCGGCCAGCCGGCCGGCGAAGCCCGCTCGATGAGCGTTCACGAAAGCCAGTCCCTGCTGATCGAGATGCAGGTCTGCCGGTCGCCGGAATTTCTGGCTTACGCCGCCCCTCTCATGGCCGCCGCTTTCGACGGCGCCGGCCCGGCCTGGGAGACGGAAAATTTGTTCCGCCTTTACACCTGGGTGGAGCCCGGTTTGATCCGCGTCGAAGCCGACGAGATCACCTACCCGGCGCATGTTGTTCTGCGCTACAACCTGGAGAAAGCGATGCTCGCCGGCGATCTCGAGGTCGCCGATCTGCCCGCCGCCTGGAACGAGGAAATGCGGCGGTTTTTGGGTTTGACCCCGGCCAACGACCGCCGGGGATGTCTTCAGGACATCCATTGGTTCGACGGCGCCTGGGGCTATTTCCCCACTTATACCTTGGGCGCCATCATGGCGGCGCAGCTTTTCGAGGCCGCCCAAAACGCCGTTCCCGGAATTCCGCGAGCCATCTCGAAAGGCGATTTCGCGCCGCTGTTGTCATGGCTTCGGGAGAATGTCCACAGCCAGGGATCGTTGCTCACCAGCCGCGAGTTGCTGATCCGGGCGACGGGCCGGCCGCTCGACACGGAAGCTTACAAGCGCCACTTGCAAAGGCGCTATCTCCCGTGAGACCATTTGCCGCCTTCGCAACCGATTTGGAAAACGCTGTCCGGAGGAAGCGTCGGTGAAATATGTCAGCACCCGGGGGATGGCGCCGGTCCTTGCCTTCGACGACGTCTTGCTGGTCGGCTTGGCCCGCGACGGCGGACTTTACGTGCCGCAAACCTGGCCGCGCCTTGGCGAGGACGATATCCGCTCTTTCCGCGGCCTGTCCTATGCGGAGCTGGCGACGCGGATCATGCTGCCTTTCGTCAAGGGCAGCATCTCCGAGGCCGACCTTGCCGCCATCGTCGGTGAATCATACGGCGATTTCGCTCACCCGGACGTCGCTCCCATAAAGGAATTGGGCGCCGGTGAATGGCTGCTTGAGCTGTTCCACGGGCCGACGTGCGCGTTCAAGGACTATTCGCTGCAGGTCGTCGGACGCCTGTTCGATTTCGTGCTCAAGCAACGGAGCGAACGCGTCACCATCATCGGCGCCACTTCCGGCGATACCGGCTCGGCGGCCATCGAGGCCTGCCGCGACCGCGACGCCATCGAGATTTTCATCCTCCACCCCAAGGGGCGGGTATCGGAGGTGCAGCGGCGCCAGATGACCACGGTCGCCTCGGCCAACGTCCACAACATCGCCGTCGAGGGCACTTTCGACGACTGTCAGGAACTGGTGAAGGCCATGTTCAACGACTTGTCCTTCCGCGACCGCTGCCATCTCGCCGCCGTCAATTCCATCAACTGGGCCAGGATCATGGCCCAGGTCGCCTATTACTTCTGGGCCGCCGTCGCCATCGGCGCGGCGGGGCGGCCGATTGCCTTCGCCGTGCCGACGGGCAATTTCGGCAACATCTTCGCCGGTTACGCCGCCTCGCTCATGGGCCTTCCGGTTCGCCAGCTCATCATCGGATCGAACCGCAACGACATTCTGACCCGCTTTCTCGGCTCGGGCCGAATGGAGACCAGCCAGATTATGCCGACCTTGAGCCCGAGCATGGACATCCAGGCTTCCAGCAATTTCGAACGCCTGTTGTTCGAACTCTACGGCCGTGATGGAACGAAAGTGGCCGCCTTGATGGACCGGTTCGGCGAGACCGGCGCGTTCAGCGTCGATGCGGATCGCCTGCGCGGCATTCGCGCCCTGTTTGACGGCGAGCGTTTTGACGACGAACAGACGAAGCGGACGATCAAGGCGGTTTACCAGGAAAGCGGCTGGATTCTCGACCCTCATTCGGCCGTCGGCGTCGCCGCCGGGCGGGCCAAGCGGCGCGATGCCGAGGTGCCCATGGTCGTCCTGGCGACCGCCCATCCAGCCAAGTTCCCCGAGGCCGTCAGGGAAGCCACGGGCGCATCCCCCGAACCGCCGCCGCGCCTTGCCGATCTTTTCGAGCGCCAAGAGCGCTACCGCATCTTGCCCAAGGACTTGCGGGAGGTGCAGGCTTTCGTGCTGGAAACACTGCGCGGAAAGAGGGCGGCATGAGCATCAACACCTCGGTCATGGCCAACGGTCTTCGGGTTGCCAGCGATAGCATGGATACCGTTGAAACGGTTTCCGTCGGTCTCTGGATCGAGGTCGGCAGCCGCTACGAATCCGTGGAGGTCAACGGCGTCACCCATCTTCTCGAGCATATGGCTTTCAAGGGCACCGAACGACGCGGCGCCCGGGCCATCGCCGAGGAGATCGAAGCTGTCGGCGGTCACCTTAACGCTTATACGACGCGAGAAAGCACCGCCTATTACGCCAAAATGCTCAAAGACGATCTTGAACTCGCCGTCGATATCATTGCCGATATCGTCCAGAACTCGATTTTCGACCCCCAGGAACTGGCGCGCGAGCGGGCCGTCATCATTCAGGAAATCAACCAGGCCCAAGATACTCCCGACGACGTGGTTTTCGACAACTTCCAGGCCGGCGCCTATCCGAACCAGGCTCTGGGCCGCCCGGTCATGGGGTCGGTGCGGCTGATCCGCGATCTCCCCCGGGAAGTCATCATCGAATACATGCAAGACCATTACAACGCGCCGGGCATGATCCTGGCGGCCGCCGGTCATGTGGAACATGACCAGTTGTTGGCTTTGGCGGAATCGGCGTTCTCGAATTTGCCGTCCCGGGGGGAAAATTCCCACCCTTCATCTCGTTATGTTGGTGGCGAATCGCGCGAGGAACGCGAGATCGAACAAGCCCACTTGCTTCTCGGTTTCGAGGGCGTGCCCCTGGATCGCCCCGATTTTTATACCCTCTCGGTTCTCTCCAGCCTGTTCGGCGGCGGCATGTCTTCGCGCCTGTTCCAGGAGGCGCGGGAAAATCACGGCCTCGTTTACAACATCTACTCTTTCCTGTCCTGTTACATGGATGGCGGCTTGTTCGGCATTTACGCCAATACCGGAGAGAAGGAAGCGGAGGCCCTGATCTCCTTGCTCTGCCGGGAAATCGAGAAGGTTCAGCGTGATGTCACCAGCGAAGAGGTGAACCGCTCCCGCGCCCAACTCAAGGCCAGCATCCTGATGTCCCTGGAAAGCACCTTTGCCCGCTGCGAGCAGTTGGCCCGCCAGATCATGGTTTTCGGCCGCCCTTTGCCGATAGCGGAAATCGTCGAAAAAGTGGAAGCCGTGGACGCCGCCGCCGTCATGCAGCTGGCCGGGCGCATTTTCGGCGGCACGCTAACGCAGGCGGCGCTGGGTCCCCTATCGGGAGTGCAAAGATACGATAAAATAACGGAAAGGCTAGGTTGATGGCCAAAAGTCAAGCGTGGCCAGCTTCGTCCGAGAGCATCCGAGGATCGATGCCCAGCTTGCCCATGGCCCGTTGCCACTTGCCTTCCAGGTTGGCGCCGAAAACCAGATCATCGTCGGCGGCGACATGCAACCAGCCGTTGGCTTTGATCTCGGTGTCCAACTGCCCCGGCCCCCAACCGGCGTAACCCAGGGCCAAGAGACGCCGGCGCGGCCCGCTGCCGTCGGCGATGGCTTTGAGGATATTGATCGTAGCGGTGAGGGCAACCTCGGTATCCACCACCATGGTCGTGTCCTGGACATAGTCGGGTGAATGCAGGACGAAGCCGCGTCCCGATTCGACGGGACCGCCGAAATGGACTCTGATCGGTTCAACATCGCCGGAAGGTTCGATGTCCAGCTGCTCCAAGAGATCAGGAAAACTGACCGAATCGATCTCCCGGTTGACGACCAGTCCCATGGCCCCGTCGGCGTTGTGAGCGCAAAGATAAATCACGGTCTTGGCAAAACGAGGATCCTGCAGCCCCGGCATGGCGACGAGAAGCTGTCCGGAAAGGTAGCTTTCGTCTTTTTCGATCACTGGCATCAACAACCTCTTCGCGGACGGCACGGATGGTCGACAACCGGGCCGTCCTTGCGCCTTGGGAACGCCTTTTCCATTATTATACCCATATGAACCCGCCAGGAAAATCCCACTTATTTTCCGATCAAGGTAAAGACTCCGTGATCATCCGCATCTTTTACGAAATTTTGTGATGAAAAACGGTATAACCTGGGAGCATCGAGAGAAAGTGCGCAGGAGTCGAATCGTTTCAACGGACATGTTTTTCTTCAAGCTGGGAACATACCGTAAGCTGGGAACATACTGTTCCGCCATTTTTGCGTTGGCCGCGCCATGGCTTTGCCCTTCCCCGGCCGAGGCGCAGTTGGCGTCGTCGCCCTGGTCGGTGACCGACCAGGCGTCGGTGCGGCTTCTGTCGGCCACCGAAGCCGTGGGCGCAACGCAGGACGTACTTCTCGGTCTGCATTTCCGGCTGAAAAAGGGCTGGAAAATTTATTGGCGGTCGCCGGGAGACGCCGGCTTCCCGCCCGCGCTTGACTGGTCCGGATCGGAAAACCTGTCGGCCGCGAACATTTCCTGGCCGGTTCCCGAACGGTTCTCGATCCTTGGCTTCGAGACCTTCGGTTACAAGGACGAAACCGTCCTGCCCTTGACGGCGACCCTGGCTCAAGCGGGCCAGCCGCTCGGCCTGCGGGCGGCGGTCGACTACCTCGCATGCAATGAAATCTGCATTCCCTATCAAGCGACCCTGGCGCTGCGCTTGCCGGCTGGGGAGCCCCGGCCGAGCGCATTCGTCCATCTCATCAACCGCTTCGCCGTCCGCGTCCCCGGCGACGGCGCCGCCCATGGCTTGACCATTGAAAAGGTCGAGGCAAGCGGCGGCAAAACCCGCCCGATACTGCGCGTCATCGCCACCGCCAGCTTTCCTTTCTCGGCACCCGACCTCTATGTCGAGGGACCGGACGAACTGCAATTCGGCAAACCCGCCGTGCGCCTTAGCGACGACGGCAATCGCGCCCTCCTGGAGTTGCCGGTGTTCGGCATCGAACTCTTTCAACGGGATTTGAACGGAATTTTCCTGACCCTGACCTTGGTCGACGGCAAGCGCACCGCCGAGCGCCGTTTGCGGGCCGCCGCCGGCGCCGGCGCATCCTCCCTGCCGACGGCAACACCGGGAACGGACGCGATCGGCTTGCCGCTGGTTCTGGTTCTGGCGGTGCTGGGCGGGTTGATCCTTAATCTCATGCCCTGCGTATTGCCCGTTCTATCGATCAAACTTCTCGATTTGGTCGGCCATGGCGGGGCCGAATCTCGGCGGGTGCGATATGGCTTCATCGCTTCCGCCGCCGGCATCCTTTTTTCTTTCCTGGGGTTGGCGGCGGTGCTGGCGACGTTGAAAGCCGCCGGCGCGACGGTTGGTTGGGGCATCCAGTTCCAACAACCCTGGTTCCTGATCGCCATGACCTTGGTGGTGACTCTGTTCGCCTGCAACCTGTGGGGTTTCTTCGAGCTCCGGTTGCCGCGCCGGATCGCCGATATGGGCGAATATTCCAGCCACGTTCACGGCCTGGGCGGACATTTCCTGTCCGGCGCATTCGCCATGTTGCTGGCGACCCCTTGTTCGGCGCCGTTCCTGGGCACCGCCGTCGCTTTCGCCTTGTCCAGGGGAGCAACGGAAATCTTCGCCATCTTCGCCGCTCTCGGGCTGGGGCTGGCGTTGCCTTACCTGGCGGTGGCGGCGGCGCCGGGGATAGCGACGCGGCTCCCCAAGCCCGGTCCGTGGATGGCGAAACTGCGCCTTGTTCTCGGTTTCGCCCTGGCGGCGACGGGGATCTGGCTGCTCACCATCCTAGCTTCGCTTATCGGCGGCAGCGGCGCCGCCGCCATCGGCGCCCTGATGGTGGCCGCCGGGGCGGCGCTCTATTTCCGGCGCCGCACGCGGCACTGGTTCGAACGCGCCGGGGGACTGTCGATCGCCGTGGTTGCGGTGCTTGCCGTCATGGCGTTTCTGGTCCCGGCGGGCCTCCCCGAAAGCCCTCGCCCAGGCAAGGTCGATGTCGGCGACAGCAATGGTCAATGGGCTCCTTTTGACGGGGCCGCCATTGCCGCTTTGGTCGCCGACGGCAAAGTCGTTTTCGTCGACGTCACCGCCGATTGGTGCATCACCTGTATAATCAACAAGGCCCTGGTCTTGACCCAAGGCAGGGTGAAAGAACGCCTGGCCGGCGGCAACGTCGTCTCCATGCAGGCCGACTGGACCCAGCCCGATGACGCCATCAGCGCCTATCTGGCCAGGTTCCAGCGCTACGGCATTCCTTTCAACGCCGTTTATGGCCCGGCCTTGCCGGACGGCTTCGCTCTGCCCGAACTATTGACCGAACAGGTGGTTCTCGACGCCCTTGCCCGCGCCGCCGGAAACACGGCGGTCTCGTCCCGCCGGCCCCTATTGTAAAGCAAAACCTGACTGCCTATTTCTATGCCCTGAACGCCGGTCCCGACCGGAAGCCGGAAAAAATCGTTCGTTTACGGAAAGGAACCAGGTATGACCATTCAAGTCGGCGACAAGGCGCCGTCCGTCACACTGCACGTCATGGGAGAGGACGGCCCCGACGCCATTACCACCGACGACTTGTTCAAGGGCAAGAAAGTGGCGTTCTTCGCCTTGCCTGGAGCCTTCACCCCGACCTGTTCGGCTCAACATCTGCCGGGCTTCGTCGATAATGCCGAGGCACTGAAAAGCAAGGGAATCGATTCCATCGTCTGCCTGGCGGTCAATGACGCCTTCGTCATGAGCGCCTGGGGCAAGGATCAAAATGTCGGCGACAAAGTCACGCTCGTCGCCGACGGCAGCGCCGATTTCACCAAGGCGGCGGGATTGGAATTCGACCTTTCCGGCAAGGGATTGGGACTCCGCTGCAAGCACTTCTCGATGGTGATCGACGACGGCGTTATCACAACTCTCGACATCGACGAATCGGGAGCCTTGGAAGCCTCCAGCGCCGAGAACATGCTGGCACGGTTGTGACCTTGGTTTCGGCGGAGCGGGGGGAGACGAGGCCCCGCCGATTTATGTGCCTTGCATCCCGGCGGCCCGCTTAACCGCCGAGCCGGCTCAGGTTGCCGGGTGGTCGCGGAGGAGCGAAAACTCCCCAGGCGGTGAAATGTTGGTACACTCGCCACGAATTTTGAGCTATCTGGGGCCACGAATTTTGAGCTATCTGGGGCCACGAATTTTGAGCTATCTGGGGAATGTCGGTTCATATCACCCGCTCCGTCGCCGCCCGGGAAACAGTTAAGCCAAAAAAGTCATGAGTGCTCGGTTCTCATCCAGGCGGCAAAGCCGCCAGCCGGCGGCACGTATCGAGCCGACCATCTGGCAAGAAGACGGCCGGGCGCATATCGATGTGCGCGGCATGGAGCCGCCGCAACCGGCCGTCGCCATCCTCAAGCTGCTCGAAACCCAGCCGGCCGATGGCCAGGTGGTGGCCCATCTCGATCGCCAACCCGTGTTCCTTTATCCGGAGCTGGAAGAACGGGGCTGGAGCTGGGAGATCGAGAAAAGCGAGGCCGACGAGGTGCGGCTGCGCCTGAGCCGCCCGGACCAGGGCGGAACGGGAATGGAATAACAAGTGTTCCCAGCTGCCATTCTCGTAGGCGCGCCGGCGCAGCTTTTGCCGCCCTGGATCCCCTACCGCTTTTTCCTGACGGCGGTCCTCGCCCATGTTGCCTTCTGGTTCATGCTCGCCTTGGCGGCCGATGACCTGGTGGGTTTCACGGGCGGGCCGGGCATGGTGCTGGGGGCGCTTCACATGCTCACCCTTGGCGTCCTGGTCTCGACGGTGATGGGGGCGGCGAGCCAGCTCACGCCCGTGGCCACGGGGCTTTCCCACTTTTCCCTGCTGCCCATCCGCGTTTCCTGGTGGCTGCATGTTGCCGGCGCCCTCCTGCTGATTTACGGTTTCGTCACGGGAGACGCCTGGGCCGCGCCGGCCGGCGGCGCCCTGGAGGCGGCCGCCCTGCTCGCCTTCGCCCTGATGCTCGGCGATTTGCTGCGCCGCACAAGCTTTCTCCGGGTTCCGGTCCGTTTCGCCTGGCTCTCCTTGCTTTCGCTGGCCGGGTTTCTCGTTCTCGGCCTGACGCTCATTTTCGATTTCTCCGGAGGCTTCCCGGCCGACCGCCAAGGCCTTGCCCTGGCCCATCTGGTGCTAGCCGCCCACGGCTTCATGGGGCTCCTGGTTTTGGGCTTCTCCAACATCCTGGTGCCCATGTTTGCCCTGTCCAACAGCCCGCCGGCGGCGAGCGCCAACGCCTCCCTGATCCTCGCCCCGGCGGCCATCGCCATTGCGCTTGGCGGTATTTTCTCTGAACTCGCCTGGCTGACGGCGCTGGCGGCGGCGATCGGGTTGGCGGCCGTGGCCGCCCATCTCCATGGCATGGCCTGGTGCCTGAGGAACGGCCAGCGCAAGCGGCTGGGCCTCTCCTTCACGCTGATCAAGGGGGCCTGGGTTTTGCTCCTCCTCAATCCAGTTCTGGGCGGATTGCTGGCTTTCGGCCTGTTGGGCGAAACGGGGCCGGCGCTCTTCGGTTTCGCCATGCTGGCCGGCTGGCTGCTCACCTTTCTCACCGGCATGCTGCAGCGCATCGTGCCTTTCCTTGCCGGCATGAACATGGCGGGCAAGGGAGTCAAGCCGCCGCGCCTTTCCCAATTGGCCGACGAACGCCTGCTCGGGGTCCATGCCTGGTGCCACGCGGCCGCCATCCTGGCGGTGGCCGGCGGAATCGCCGCCGGCAACCCGGCGATCACCCTGGCGGGCTCCCTGGCGGGGACCGCCGGCTCCCTGGCATTTGCCTGGTATATCATTTCCGTCGCCCGTAGCTTCAGGGCCCATCAACTGGCCAGCCGCCAGCAAACCCCAGCACCGGGGAACATCAGCTGAAAGGAATAATCCGACCATGCACGACCTGACCCTCGCCCTGTGCATTTCCCTGCACGAGGACCATATGACCACCCTCCAACTGCTCGAGCGCCTGGAAGCGGCCCTCTCTCCGAAGAGCGCCCAGCAGCCGCTGGACACCGGGGACATGGCGGTGCGCAATCTCCTGACCGACGTGGCGTCGGTGCTGAAAGCGGAGGTCACCAGCCATTTCGCCTTCGAGGAGGAAAACCTGTTTCCCCGTTTCTCGGAGGAGCTGCAAAGCTTCGTGCCGGAGATGCTGCTGGGCGAACATGAAATTATCCGTCCCCTCGCCAACCAGACCATCGATCTCGCGCGCCAGGCCCTCGAAGAGGGGTTCGACGCCCAGTCCTGGGCCGCCTTCCGGGAAGCCGGCCTGGAACTGGCGGAGCGCGAGGTGTTCCACGTGCAAAAGGAGGAAATGGGTTTCCTGCCGGGCCTGGAGCAAATCCTCGACGAAGACGAATCGACAAGACTGAACGTGGCTTATTTGCAAGCCAAGGGCTAAGGGCGCGCGCCTGTCGAAAAATTAGCTCGGAAGAAGAATGGAGCGGCCACGAAAATCCTTGTCGGTCACGGGCCGGCCTCGGTGATCGGCAAGCGAGAAGGCCCCCCGGAGATCTTGCCGCCAACGGATTTGGGGGAATCGGCAACGGGCGGAACGGCGCCCTGCGGGGAAACCGCCGGTGCCGGAGGACTAGGCATCTTCAGGAAGATCAGCAAGGGAAAAAACAGCAATGCCACGACGAACACGGAGATGGCGATTATAAAGCGGCGCCTCGACCGCGCGATGTACGATTTCTCGCTCATTTCACGTTTCCAACGATCCTTGCCAACGCCCCGATTCCTGTATTCGCCACTTTCGCGCTGTTGCCGGAAACGGAGTTTCGGAGGCTGATAAAAACCTAACATGGTTTGACCGACCCGCCGGGCGGGGAATGAAAGCCGACGTCCTGGCAATCGGTTTTCTTAAGATTGCAGCCGAAGCATAACATCGCCTTGGCGGCGGGTAAATCGCCCCGACAAGGTATTCCCCGGGTTTTCACGGCATTGTGAAAATCGTCAAAATGTTTAATCGCCTCACTTTGTATTCATAGGCGCCGGCATGTCGCCTAGCCGATTTTTATAGCCGATTCCTCGGTGATAATCCAGTCCAACGGCTGATCGAAATCGTCGCGGGGCAAGCGCTCGACACGCTGTATGGAGAAAGCGATTCCCACCGCCAGCACCGTCCCGCGCCGGCGCAGTTCGACCAATGTCCGGTCATAAAAGCCGCCGCCATATCCCAACCGATAGCCGTCCCCGTCGAAGGCCAACAACGGCGCCAACAGCAAGTCGGGAATCAATGTCCGGGCGGACGTTGCCGGATGCCGGATGTCGAGACTTCCCTTTTGCAAAGCCATGCCGGGCCGCCAGCGGCGAAAGATCAGCGGCTTGCTCCGTTCCGCCACCACCGGCAGGGCACAGACATACCCTTCGGCGCGGAGTTGGTGAAGCAACGGCCGCACATCCAGTTCCGAACCCATGGGCCAATAACCGGCGACGACCGCGCCCGGCGGTGGAACGCCCATCTCCTCCTTGGCGGCCAGGAAGTTGGCCGCCACCCGCTCGGCATCCGGTTCGCCCCTCGCCTCGAAGACGCCACGGCGAAGGGCGCGCGAGCGCGCCCTTAATCCTTGCTTATCGTCATCCATGGACTTGAATACCAACGGACCAAGCGTATTGTCTTTGTTGCCTATGTCCAATCCTGAAATCTCGGCGCCGTTGCGGGCGGCGATCGACAGGAAGTCCCGGGTTTGATCATGTCGCCCGCGAGCAATCCCGCTTTGCCGACGGCAACAATAACAGCGTCGGCTTGGCGGGAATGAACGGTCAAGTTTCTCGCCATGTGATGACAGGCAGTCACTGTCGCCTCTTCCGACATGAGCAAAAACGCGATGGGTTTGCCGACGATTTCCGACTGGCCGGCGATGACCACCTCGAAACCACGGCATTCGAGGCCCGTTTTTTTCAGCACTTCCCCGGCCGCTATTGCATGGCCGACATCAGGAGGGTCACGACGGCCACAAGCACCAGGCCGATGCCGCATACGGCCAGGAGCAGAAAGACCAGGCGCTTGGTGAAGCTGTCCGGCTTCTTTACCGAAGCGGCCGGAACGGCCGGCCTGACGGCTTCCTTCTTTTCCTTCTTCGGCGGCTTCGGCTTTCTCGTCCCGGTCTTCTGCTTCTTGAAGATGACTTTCGAGACGGTCTTGTCGGTCGCCTCGTCGTAGCTCTCCTCGATGACCCGGATCCCTATGTGGTGCGGACTGCCGATCAGGAGCTTGGCCTGGTGCAGGGCCATCGCCTTGTCGTCGTGGATGGAATCGATCACCCAGTTTCCGCTCTTGTACGAATAGATTTCGTAAGAGATGTGACTACCCATGTCACCCGTATCCACGGCAAACCCTGAACGCCCCGAGGGGTGCGTCAGGCATCGCCTTCCTTGACCTTGTAGTTGGCTGCACCCATGAGGTGGTCGATCACCCCTTCCCTGCCGCTCAAGGGAAGGATGATGCTCCGGTAGAGGATGGTGTCGCCGCGGGCGTGGACGAACTCGCCGCCCAGGGTCATGGGGACCTTTTTCTTCAGGATATCGCCGTAGTAGCGCACCGCCCGTTCCAGCAGGGTCCCTTCCGGAACCGCCGAAACCGGCTTGCCGGTCAGGTCGGAGGGCAGCTCGTCGGCAAAGAATTCGCCGATGCGCTCGAATTCCGGTTCCTCGCCCACATCGCCTACCCCGAGGACGTATATAAACGGCTCGCACCCATCGCAAGGCTGTTGGAATACCGCCTCCAGGGAGGGAATCCCCTCGTCCCCCCGCGCCGCCCGCCAGTGCATCAGCAGGCGGTGCACCATCCGGCGCTCCACTCCTTCGATCCGTTCCTCGGCCATTTAAAGCTCCGCCCCCGTTCCGCGCCCCCTTTGCCATCCCAGGCGCCGGGAAAGGATACTACAGAAACTTTTCGGGCCTAAAAAATTTTTTCCAGTTCCACGCCGACCGATGAAACATGATCAAATGCCGCGAGCTTGCAGACCTTGACCTTGATTTTGGTTATCGTCGGCACCTCGGAGCAGATACCGTCGGCGATGCGTTCGGCCAGGGTTTCCACCAGATTGACGTGACCCGACGAGACGACCGTCTTGATGCGTTCGATCAGTGCCTCGTAACAGATCACATTGGCAAAGTCGTCGTTGATCGGCTGTAATGGTTCCGGCCGGGTCAGTTGTACGTCGATGCGAACGGGCTGGGGCGAGAGGCGTTCATGCGGATGAACCCCGATGCTGCAGTCAAGCTCGAGCCCGTTGATGAACAAATGCAGCAAGCCAACGCCACATTTTGTTTCCAGAACGGGAGCAAGTAAGTCTTGCTTACTCATATCGATACAACTCCGCTTATTTAATTAACAAGTGTTATATTCCGCAATACTCGCCTCTTATTCGCCAGTATTTTCATCGTAATCGTAAGTGAGTTCTTTTTCGAGTAAGATAAATATTTCATCCCCTTCCTGTTTGGTTTCGTAGGTTTTTAGGGGGACTTCGGCCATTCCCATGATCTCGCCGGTCCGGATGTTCCATTGCCACAGGTGCTTCGTGCAGGTGAGAACACCTTCGTGGCAGATGCCGCAATCTTCCAACGGTTCTTCCATATGCGGGCACAAGGGGGGAAGGGCGATGAAACCGTCGCCCAGGCTGGCAACCAAAACGGCGACGCCATCGACGTCAAACTTCTTCATGGCGTTACCGTTGATCTCGCCGGTCGCGCAAACCCGTTTCCAACTCATGATCAGTTCTCCACTGTCCGTTCGGTTCGATATCATCGTTCGAGCCTGGATGGTGCTGGCGGCCCTGGGTGGGCGGCCAGACCCTGCTTGCCGCCGCTGAAGGTCCCAGCTCAACCAGGCTCTTAATGTAAAGATCGGCTGGCTGGGATGAAAGCAAGGAAAAGAGAGCCGGCGCTGAAAGCCCGCGCCGCGCCGCCGAAGGAGTTCGACCGTCCGCGGAGGCCAAACCGGTGGAATTCCCCTTACAACGTCGAGGAGCCTCAAAACAGTCCGGCGATCTGACCCTCCTCATCGAACTTGATGGCGTTGGCCGCCGGTATCCGGGGCAACCCCGGCAGGGTCATGATGTCGCCGCAAACAAAGACGACAAACTCCGCCCCGGCCGATAGACGCACCTCGCGGATGGGCAGTGTGAAGCCCTCCGGCGCGTTCTTGAGGTTGGGATCGGAAGAGAAACTGTATTGGGTCTTGGACATGCAAATGGGGAAATGGCCGAAGCCCGTGTTCTGAAGTTCATCGATGCGATTGCATACCATTCGATCGCCGACGATGTCATCGGCGCCGTAAATGGAGCGGGCGATGGCGCGGGCTTTCTCCCATAGGGGCATGTCGTCCGGGTAAAGAAGCTTGAAGTCGGCTTGCTTGGACCGCAGAATCTTGTCCGCGGTTTCGGCAAGTTCGACGGCGCCTTCGCCGCCGTCGGCCCAGTGGTTGGCCAGGACCGCTTCGACCCCCATTTCGGCGCAAGCCTCCTTGACGAGCGCCAGCTCCGCGTTCGTATCGGCGGAGAACCTGTTGACGGCGACGACCAACGGAAGGCCGAAACGGCGGATGTTCTCCACATGCCTGTGCAAGTTGGCGATCCCCGTCTCGACGGCCTTCACGTTCTCCTTGCCAAGGGTATCCTTGGCGACTCCGCCGTGCATTTTCAGCGCCCGCACGGTCGCTACGAGAACCACCAATTCCGGGTTCAGGCCGGCTTTGCGGCATTTGATGTCGAAGAATTTCTCGGCCCCGAGATCGGCGCCGAAGCCGGCCTCGGTAATGACGTAATCCACCAGTTTCAAAGCCGTCTTGGTGGCCATCACCGTGTTGCAGCCATGGGCGATGTTGGCGAACGCCCCGCCATGAACAAAGGCCGGATTGTTCTCCAAGGTCTGAACCAAGTTCGGCATCAGGGCGTCCTTGAGCAACACCGACATCGCCCCATGAGCATCGATTTCAGACGCCCTGACAGGCTTGCGGTCGCGGGCGGGACCGATGACGATGTTGCCTAGGCGCCTTTGAAGATCCTCTGGCGAGTCGGCCAGACAAAGGATCGCCATCACTTCCGAGGCGGCGGTAACCTCAAAGCCGGCCTGGCGGGGAAAGCCATTGCCGATTTCGCCAATGGACGGCACAATGGAGCGCAGCGAACGATCGTTCATGTCGACCGCTCGCCGCCACGTGACGAGGCGGTCGTCGATGTCCAGTTTGTTGCCCCAGAAAACATGATTGTCGATCATCGCCGCCAAAAGGTTGTTGGCGGCGCCAACCGCGTGCATGTCGCCGGTAAAATGAAGGTTGATATCCTCCATCGGCCCGACCTGGGCATAGCCGCCGCCGGCGGCGCCGCCTTTCATGCCGAAACAAGGACCGAGACTGGGCTCGCGCAAGCAGATCATGGTTTTTTTGCCAAGTTTGCGAAGCCCATCGCCGAGGCCCACCGTCGTGGTGGTCTTTCCCTCGCCGGCGAGCGTCGGCGTTATGGCGGTAATCAGGATCAGCCTGCCGTCTGTCCGGCTATCCAACGAGCGGATGTAATCAAGCGAGATTTTCGCCTTGTGGCGGCCATAGGGCTCGATGAAATCGGCGTCGATCCCAAGATCGTCCGAGGCAATGGCGGCGATGGGCTTTAGACGCGCGGCCCGGGCGATTTCGATATCGCTGTTCACGGACCTGGGAGGCGCGGTCTTTTTTCCATGCTCTACATGCTCTATGGGTTTTGACCTTGCGTCCAAAATCCCTCCCCGCGAAAATTTGTTGTTGAAGTTCTAAAATCGTTCAAGGCGCGGACGCCGGCCTGGTATCGCGCCCGCCCCGCAACACCGCCATTTCCATGAACAACGGCGTTGGATGTGTTTTTGACATGGCAACTATTGCTCTTTGTGAATCATTTGTAAAATCTATTAAATTCATAGAATGATGGAGAAATCCCGTTGGCGGCGATTTCGCTTGGATTTCCCGGTTTGCTCAAAGGCTTATTGCGGTTTCGCATCGGCCGGCGGTCCGGAAAGCGGCAAAGCCAAAACCCTCTATTGGCGGCCGGCGGGGCGGCGCCGATTCAGCCGAGGCGTTCTTGCAGTTCCGCGACTTCCGGGGCGCGGCGGCGATAGCCGATGTCGGCGACGATCTCCTTGGCCTTGGCGAGGTGGTCGCGGGCGGCGGCGCTGTCGCCTCCGGCGAGGTGGAGGCGGGCGTATTCCAGATGCGCGTCGGCCTCGTGAAGGCGCATGCCGCTACGGGTGGCGATGGTCAGTGCCTCGTCCAGGTCGCGGCGCGCCTGGGCGGGGGCATTCATGAGCCGCCACAGTTCCGCCCGGGCGAGCAGGCCGAGGGGGATGTAATCCTGCATCCCCGCCCGGCGCAGGCCCTCCACGGCGTCGTCGAGGCGCCGTTCGGCCTCCTCAAGGCCGTCCGGCCCTTGAGCCGCCGCCCCGGCCAGCGCCGCCCGCCCCAAGGTGAGGGTGTCGAGGGCGATGGTGAGGAGGCTAGCGCTTCCTTGTTCCGCCCATTCCAGGGTCTTCCCGGCCCGCTGCCGCGCCGCCGCGTGCTCCCCCCGCCCAAGCAACAGGTCGCAGTACCGGAAGCCCTGAAGGGAATAGAGAAGGGGATATCGCGGCTGGTCTTCCTTCTGCGTGGCCTCGGCCTCCTGGAACAGGGCCGCCGCCTCCTCCAGATCGCCGGCCTGGTGCAGGGCGTCGGCCAGGGTGGTCCGGTTACCCAATTTCATGAAAGCGTCGCCGCTCCTGTCGGCCAGCTCGACGGATTGCCAGGCGGTCTCGACGGCCTCGGCCACGGCGCCCCGGGCGAGGTGCAACTCGCTCAGGCTTCCGGCGGCGCGGGCGGCACTTTCCAAGTCCTTTCGCGCTATGTCCATGTCCAGGCCCGCCCGCAGGGACTGCGCGGCCTCGGCGAGCCGTCCCAAGGCCCTGAGGTCGAATCCCGCCTCGGTCAGGACGAAGGACTTGTCGGCCTCGGGGAGGGCGTCCACGGGCCGGGTCCAGGGCTCGGCGAAGAAGCCGGAGAGGGCGGCAAGGTCGGAGCCGAAGAGACCGAGTTTCAAGGTGCTGAAAAACTCATCCCCCCT
>JAUXMA010000163.1 GCA_030623425.1 Rhodospirillaceae bacterium | reverse complement strand
CGCCCAGACAGGATCGGAAACTCGCATGACCGGAACGATGTCGGCCATTCCCGCCAATTGGCCGAGGGAAAGGTCAGCCAATGAACCCTAACCACGCTCACCGGACGAGATTACCCGGACGCTTGTTTGAAAACCGGGTGCATCTGCAAGGCATCCACCAACAGACCATGGAAACAGGGCGCAACCGCTTGCTGGTGATCGGCGTCGTGATCACCCTGGCCTTCCTGGTCATCGGCGGACGCCTTATCGAGTTGACGATTCCGGGCAAAGGCGCCGAGCCCCTCTTGGCGCGCGCCGCCCCGCTCCGGCCGGCGGTCGCCGACCGTGTCGGCATCGTCGACCGCAACGGCATTATCATGGCAACCAGCCTTCCCATCGCTTCCCTTTACGCCGATCCCGCTGATGTTCTCGACGCCGGGGAAGCGACCGACAAGCTGGTCGCGGTGCTGCCGGTCCTGAACCGCGCCGAAATGATGATCAGGCTCAAATCCAAAGCCCGTTTTGTCTGGATCCGCCGCAACCTGACCCCGAAACAAAAATACCGGGTCAACCGCTTGGGCTTGCCCGGTTTTTATTTCCAGCGCGGCGAGCGGCGGGTCTATCCGCACGGACGGATGGCGGCGCACGTGCTTGGATTTACAGACATCGACGGCCGTGGCATCGCCGGGATGGAGAAATATTTCGATAACGTTTTGCGGAACGGCGGGGCTTCCCTGGCTCTGTCCATCGACCTTCGCGTCCAATCCCTTCTTGACCAGGAACTTTCCTTGGCGATGACCGAATTCAAAGCCCTCGGCGCCGCCGGGATCGTGCTCGACGTGCAAACCGGCGAAGTCCTGGCGATGGTCTCCCTGCCCGATTTCGATCCCAATGTTCCCGGATCGGGCGGCAAGGACGGGGCATTCAACCGGATGACCAAGGGTGTCTATGAAATGGGTTCCACTTTCAAACTGTTCACCACGGCCATGGCCCTGGATTCCGGCACGGTCACCTTGAGTGACGGCTATGATGCCAGCAAGCCCATTCGTGTCGCCCGATACACAATTTCCGACTTCCATGCCAAGAACCGTTGGCTGTCGGTGCCGGAAATCCTGGCCTATTCGTCGAACATCGGCGCCGCCAAGATGGCCTTGGATGTCGGCGCCCGCAACCAGAAACGCTACCTTGATCGGCTCGGGCTCCTCCGTCCGGTGGCCATCGAGTTGCCGGAAGTCGGGGTGCCGCTGATCCCGTCGCCCTGGCGCCAGATCAACACCATAACCATCGCCTACGGCCATGGTATCGCCGTTACCCCCTTGCAAATGGCCAGCGCCGTCGCCGCCCTTGTCAACGGCGGGGTGTACCGTCCGGCGACCCTGCTAAAGCAACGGCGCGGCTTGCCGCCCAAGGGGAAAAGGGTGCTTACGGCCGAGACTTCGCGGCAAATGCGCGAGCTCATGCGCCTGGTGGTCAGACGCGGCACCGGCAAGAAGGCGGACGCCGTCGGCTACATGGTCGGTGGCAAGACGGGAACGGCGGCAAAGGTTGCCGGCGGCGGCTACCGGAACAAGGCATTGATTTCTTCTTTCGTCGGCGCCTTTCCCATCAACGCGCCGCGTTACGTGGTGCTGGCCCTCCTCGACGAACCCAAGGGCAATGCAAGCACATCTTTTTACGCCACCGGCGGTTGGGTCGCCGCCCCCGTGGTCAAACGCGTCGTGCGGCGGATGGCGCCGCTCCTCGGCCTGGCGCCAGCCACCGGCGAAGACGCGCCGCAACCCGGCAATCGGCGTCTCGCCGTTGCCGGCGGCGGCTCACGGACGGCGCGGGGGGAAGGACTTGCGGCTTTTTGAGCTTCTCAATGGAGAAATGCCAGGAGTCATGCGGGAAGCGACAGCCAGTAACGAGGAAATCTTGGGTCTGACCTGTGATTCACGTCGGGTCAAACCCGGTTTTCTGTTTGCCGCCTTACCGGGTAGCCAGGTTGACGGCCGAAGCTTCATCGACGAAGCGTTGGAGCGCGGCGCGGCAGCCGTGCTGGCGCCGCCCGGCACCCCCTCGCCCGCCTCTACCGCCGGCACCGTGAACGATCCGTTCCCATTGATCATCGACAAGAATCCGCGCCGCCGGTTGGCCCTCATGGCGGCACGTTTTTTCGGCCGGCAGCCGGCCACCGTGGCGGCGGTAACCGGAACCAACGGCAAGACTTCGGCGATTTCCTTTCTCCGCCAAATTTGGACGCGCTTGGGCCGCCGCGCCGCCAGTCTGGGGACTCTGGGTTTGTCGGCGCCGGGCGTGGAAGCGGCTGGCGGCCTGACCACGCCCGATCCGGTGGACTTGCACCGGAAGCTCCGCGATTTGGCCGATCGGGGCGTCGATTGCCTGGCCATGGAGGCTTCCAGCCACGGCCTCGCCCAGCACCGTCTGGACGGGGTTGACGTGACGGTGGCGGCATTCACCAACATCACCCGCGATCACCTGGATTACCACGGCTCCATGGCGGACTACATGGCAGCGAAAATGCGTTTGTTGGGCGAGGTCATGGAACCCGGCGGCACGGCCGTCCTCAACGCCGACGCGGAATGTTTCGAGGCCTTGCGGCAAATGGCCGGGGTGCGGCGTCAACGGGTCATCGGTTTCGGCGTCAATGGCAGGGACGTGCGACTGCGACGGCTCGAGCCGCGGCCCGGGGGACAGCGCCTGAATTTGGTGGTGTTGGGCGATTCTTACCAGGTAAACCTGCCCCTTATTGGCGCTTTCCAGGCGGAAAACGCCCTTTGCGCCCTCGCCATGGCCCTGGCCGCCGGCGAGTCCGCAAGCCAAGCGGTGGCCGCCCTGAAATGGTTGCAAGGGGTCCCCGGGCGCCTTCAGAAAGTTGCCGGCACGCCGACGGGAGCCAGCGTTTTTGTCGATTACGCCCATACTCCCGATGCCCTGGCCTGCCTGCTCAAGGCGCTGAGGCCCCACGCCGAAGGAAACCTGCATCTGGTTTTTGGCTGCGGCGGCGAGCGCGACTCCGGAAAGCGCTCCGATATGGGCCGGCTGGCCGGGCGACTGGCGGACGTGGTGGTCGTCACCGACGACAACCCGCGCGGCGAGAATCCGGCGGCCATCCGCGCCCAGATTCTGGCCGCCTGTCCCGGCGCCCGGGAAATCGGCGACCGCCGCGAAGCCATTACCGCCGCCGTCGCCGGGTTGCAACCTTGCGACATTCTGGTGATCGCCGGCAAGGGACACGAGCAGGGGCAGATCGTCGGCCATGAGATGCGTCCCTTCGACGACGTCGAGGTTGTCCGCGCCGTCATCGGGGAATCGGTTCGATGAACAAACCGGTCCTGTGGGCGGCGGCGGAAGTCGCGGCGGCGTCGGCGGTCGGCCATGATGCCGATTGGCGGGCCACCGGCGTTTCCATCGACAGCCGGACGGTTGAACCTGGCGACCTTTTCGTAGCCATCGAGGGACCCCGTTTCGACGGTCACGATTTCATCGCCGAAGCTTTCAGCCGGGGCGCCGCCGCGGCGATCGCCCATCGCCAACCGATCGGCCTCCCCGGAGGCGTTCCCATCATCATGGTGAAGAACACCATGGCGGCTTTGAACGGTCTCGCGCGGGCGGCGCGGGAGCGCACCCAAGCCCGCGTCATCGCCGTCACCGGCAGTGTCGGCAAGACCGGCACGAAAGAGGCCTTGAAATGGGTTCTCGGCCAACAGGCTCCGACCTCCGCCAACGAAAGCAGTCACAACAATCACTGGGGTCTGCCGTTGAGTCTCGCCCGGATGCCGAAAGGAACCGCTTTCGGCATCTTCGAAATGGGCATGAATCATGCCGGTGAAATCGAACCTTTATCCCGGCTGGCTGGTCCCCATGTCGCGCTCATCACTTCCGTCGAGGCGGCGCACAGCGCCTATTTCGCCAACCTCGGCGAAATCGCCGATGCCAAGGCCGAAGTCTTCGCCGGCATGACAAGAGACGGCGTCGCCGTGCTCAATCGCGACAATCCCCATTTCCATCGTCTCGCCGGCGCCGCCCGAAGGAGAGGAGTGAAGACCATTCTGGCCTTCGGCGCCGACAGCGAGGCGGCGGTTCGCCTGTTGGAATCGAGCCAAGGACCGGAGGGTTCGCGCGTCAAGGCGGAAGTGCTCGGCGAAATCCTCGATTACCGCGTCGGCATTCCCGGCCGCCATTGGGTGATGAACAGTTTGGCCGTTCTCGCCACGGTGCGTGCCGCCGCCGCCGACACGGCCGCCGCCGCCGCCGCCCTGGATAACCTGCCGGCGCTGCCGGGACGGGGGCAACGCCATCATGTCCGCCTGGCCGGTGGCGGTTTCGAGGTGATCGACGAAAGTTACAACGCCAATCCCGCATCCATGTCCGCCGCCTTGGAAGTCCTGGGCCAGGCGCGGCCGGGCGGCGGCGGACGGCGCATCGCCGTTTTGGGCGACATGCTGGAACTGGGAGTGGCCACGGCCGACGAACACGCCGCCTTGGCCGCGCCCCTGCGAAGCAACGGCATCGGTCTGGTGTTCACGGCGGGCGCGGAGATGGCCCGCCTGACCGACATCCTGCCCCGGTCCATGCGTGGCGGCCACGCCGCCGATGCCCGGCGGTTGGCGCCGATGGTGACGGCGGCGGCGGGGCCGGGCGACGTGATTTGCGTCAAAGGCTCGGCGGCGGGCAACACCCGTCTCATCGTGGAGGCTTTGCTGGCCTTGGATACGGCAACCGAAAACGCCCCCCCGCAACGGGTCGTCAACAGGGATTAGG
>JAUXMA010000173.1 GCA_030623425.1 Rhodospirillaceae bacterium | reverse complement strand
GCCAGTTGGAGTTCCTGGCCCAGCCGACCGCCGGCGACACCGTCATCGTCGGCAGTACAACCTTCGAGTTCGGCGCTTCGGGGACCGGCGTCCGCCAGATAAGGACTGTTACCCTTGGCGGCGGCAGTATCCTTGCTGATGACGTCATCGAAACGACGATCAATGCAACCGCCATATCGTTCACCACCACCACCAGCGCCACCGACGCCGCCGCCGGCCTTGCCGCGGCGATCAACGCCAATACCACCGTCAACAACACGGTCGTCGCCACCTCGAGCGGCGCAGACGTTATCATCACCTCCAGGACCACAGGCGTAGGTACAATCACTGCAGTCTCTACGTGGAACGTTGACGTCGGCGGCGGCAACACGAATCAAGACGTGAACACTGTCGGTGGTACTGCCGGCAACCTCCCGGTCGCCATCGGCGGCACCACCGTGATATCGGTGTCAAACCTGCTCGCGTTGATTCAAACGAGCGAAGATTTCAACGTAGCAACGGGCAGCCATGATGCCTCCCTCAAGACGGGCAGCACCACCAAGATCCTTCTTACCGGTGGCCCCGCCGCCAGCGTCAACGACTTCACGGTCGATCCGTCCGGTCTGACCACCGGGGTCGCCAATCAGATAGCTTCGTTCACCGTGCACGAGAGGAACAATTCCGGCGCCGCCCTCATCTTCAACGCCGACGGCCTGCCCAGTACCTTCAACGTCGCCGAGATGGAGTTAATGAGCTTCACCAACGGCGCCGCCGACATGGACGGCGGCACCTCGCCCAACAAGCCCAGGGTCACGATGGACTTCGGCACCGCCGCCCAGGCCAACGGCATGACCCAGTTCGGCTCCGCGTTCACCCCCGTATTCATCACCCAGGACGGGTCGCGCTTCGGCACCTTCGCCGGGCTCTCCGTCTCCGAGGACGGCACCATGACGGCGCTGTTCGACAATGGCGAGACCCGCAAGATCTTCAAGATCCCGATGGCCACCTTCGTCAACCCCAACGAACTGGAAAACCGCACCGGCAACGTCTGGAACGCCACCGAGGCCTCGGGCAACTTCACCCTCAGGGAGGCCGACAGCGGCCCCGCCGGGATCACCGTCCAGGCCTCGCTGGAGGCCTCCACCGTCGACATCGGCGAGGAGTTCACCAACATGATCGTCGTCCAGCGGGCGTACTCCGCCAGCACCAAGATCATCAGCACCGCCGACCAGATGCTGGAAGAATTAATGAGAGTGAAACGTTAACCGCCATTCCACAAGCCCACGTCCCAAGCCCAGGCCCCGGTTCGGCGTTCGCGTCGGCCGGGGCCGCCCTTTTTTAGAGCATTTCCCGTTTGCCAGGGAATCGGCGCCAGCCCTTTTCCCAGGCGCCGCGCAACCGGCTTGCCAGACGGCGGCGGCGGCGATTATGTTCCGGCAGGATCCCGAGACAACAGGAGTCCCACAAATGGTGGAAATTGGCGGCATGGCGGTGGACCGCCTGAGGTCTTTCGTCGAACGTATCGAACGGCTGGAGGAAGAAAAGTCGGCTCTTTCCGCCGACATCCGCGAGGTCTATGGCGAGGCCAAAGGCGCCGGTTTCGACGTCGGAACCCTGCGCCAAGTCGTGCGGATGCTGAAAATGGACCCGTCGGATCGCCGCCGGCACGAGGAGTTGCTGGACCTCTATAAACGCGCCCTCGATCTATGACCGGAAAGGCGGATCGTTGGTATCAGGCGGCCGCTTCCGGCAGGGCAAAGGCCCGGTCCACGTAATCGGCCAGGATGTCCATGCTTTCCTCCACCGAAAGCACCCCGGTGTCGATGGTCAAGTCAGCCCGTTCGGGCTTTTCATAAGGGGCCGAGATGCCGGTGAAATCAAGGATTTCCCCACGCCGGGCTTTCGCATACAGGCCTTTGGGATCGCGTTTCTCGCAGATCTTCAGATCGGCGTCGAGGTGGACGACGTGGAAAGGATCGCTGGCCGCCTTTCTGGCCAGCCGGCGGTCGCGGCGGTAAGGGGAAATGAAGGCCGAGATGACGATATATCCGGCGTCGGCGAAAAGCGCCGCCACCTCGCCGATGCGGCGGATGTTTTCGGTCCGCTCCTCATGCGAAAATCCGAGATCGGAACTGAGCCCGTGACGGATGTTGTCGCCGTCGAGGACGTAAACTTGAAAGCCCTGTTTGAATAGCCGCTGCTCCAGTTCGAAAGCCAAGGTCGTCTTGCCCGATCCCGACAGTCCGGTCAACCAGATCACACCGCCCTGGTGCCCGTTGGCGCGCCATCGCGTCTCTTTCGCAACCCGGTGCGAGACTTTGGTGATGTTGGTGGATTTGGTATTCATGGGCGGTTGGAACGGTTGCCGGCGGGGCAAGCCTGTTTCGAGCCTTTTACGTCCTTTGCCCTTGCGCCGCAAGGAATGTTGATTCTTTAATGATGGTCGCTAGTGTATCGGTTCAAATTAAATTCGGTGACAGCATACTTAATTCCAACCGTCAGGTATGAAAATCGCGCAATCTCCGATCTTGGAATTAAGTATGCTGTCACCGAATTTAATTTGGGAACATGACAACGGGACAAGTCAATGACCGATGCCGATGCCAAACCCAAAATCGCCGTCGTCCTTTCCGGATGCGGTGTTTTAGACGGCGCCGAAATCCATGAATCGGTGTTGACCCTGCTGGCGCTGGACCGCCATGGCGCCGATTATGAGTGCTATGCTCCCAACATCGACCAGGCGCATGTGGTCAACCATCTGAGCGGCGAGGAAACAGCCGAAACGCGCAACGTTCTGGTTGAATCCGCCCGTATCGCCCGTGGCGATATCAAGGAGCTCAAGGACTTCGACGCCGGCTCCGTGGATGCGGTGATCTTTCCAGGCGGTTACGGCGCCGCCAAGAACCTTTGCACTTTCGCCTTCGACGGCCCCGAATGTTCCGTCAATGCCGAGGTCGAACGGGTCGTGCGCGACATGGCGGCGGCGAAAAAACCCATCGGCGCCCTTTGCATATCGCCGGCACTGATGGCGAGGATTCTAGATGGCGCCCAAGTGACGATCGGCCAGGACGCCGAAACGGCCGAGGCCATCGAAAAAATGGGCGGCATGCACAAACCCACCACGCAGGGTGAAATCGTCGTTGATACGGACCGCGGGCTGGTGACCACGCCCTGTTACATGCTCGATTCCACCATCAGCCAGATTGCCGAAGGCGCCGAAAACACGGTCAAGGCGGTGCTCGATCTGGTCAAGGAAGGCCGCGTGGCGGCATAAGAAACCCGGTTATTCCCGGGCCGGGAAAGGCGAAGCCTTTGCGGCGGTGGCGGCTGTGGCGGCGGAAGTAGACTAAGCAGCGCCCCAGAAATCGGTGATGATCTTGACGGTCATGGACAGATCGTCGCCGTATTCGAGAAGGTGGCCTTTCTCGCACCAGATGAACTCGCTTTTCGCCTCGTCGGCGGGGCAGTCGGCGTCATCGCAAAAATCATCATTCAAGAGGTCGGAATCGATCCATTCCGTATGATCAAGCATCCGTTCCATAATTCTTTCCCTTTCCATCGGGTTCACTTCCGTCCAGCCGTCCGCTCCCTCCTCGCTTAACCACCAAAAATCGCCGTGGCGATATAAAGCGGAAGCAGAGAGAGTAAACACAAGATGTAGAGAAAATCCGCCTTTTGCATTTCACTCTCCTGGAATGGCGTCGGTCAGCGTCAATCACGGATTAACTTTTCACTTAAGAAACAACTCAAAATCCGTGCCAACAGGGGGAGTGACGGGAAATTTCTGAAAATTTCCGATACTTGATTGAAATTACAGGATAAAATTCAAGACGCCGGGCTTGCGGTCCGAACGGGCGGCGGCGCGGAGGGTAAAGTTTGCCGGGTTGTCCCGAAAAAGGGTTTATACCAAATCAGATCCTGGAAATGTCGGCGGTGAACTTGGCGTAGACTTTCCCCAAAGCCTTGTTGAGCGCTTTCACCGCGGCGCCGACGGTGTCGTTTTCCGACACCGTCACGACGCGATAGGTGTCCAGAAACAGGAGCTTGCCGTCGGCTCGTTGACTGAGGATCAGCTCCAGCTCGACGACCACCTTGGCCGGCGAGCCGACGACCTTCTCCAGGCGCTTGATCTTGCCGACGACAACATAATCGGCGCCAATCCGCATTTCCGGCGTTACAACCTTGGACGCCACTTTGGCGGCGCGAAGATAGCCGACGAGTTGGTCCCGAAGCATGATGACCGGGGGATCGGTCCAAAGGTGGTAGTGATACGACTTTACCTCCAGGGGCCGGTCGCCGGTGCTATAGACGATGGAAAGTTTGGCGGTGAGGCCGCCGGCGACGAACCGATCGATCTCTATGGTTCCCTTGAAACGTGGGTCGGCAAGTGGCCGCTCCGGCGGCGCCAGTTGCAGACGGTAAAAATGATCGCTGGGCACCGGTGGCTGGGAACAGGCCGCCAATGACAGCAACAGCATCACCGGCAAAAACGATTTTTTCACGTCAACCCCCACGGCCGGCCGCCTCTAGTAAAGTCCAGTGCAATTCACGACCCCATACGATCGCTTCTCCCGTCCCCTCGGTAGG
>JAUXMA010000222.1 GCA_030623425.1 Rhodospirillaceae bacterium | reverse complement strand
CCCCGGCGGGATACCCGCCCCCACACGACGGGCTCCCGAGTTTCCCGGCTTGGCGCGTGGCGCGCGGTGATGTCAATCCAACACAAGCGCGGCGCCACGCCGTCCGGGAAGCACGGAAGCCCGTCGTATGGGGTCAGGAATCCCGCCGGGGTGTACTAGGACGGAACGCAGCGGGCCTCGACGCGGGCGCCGGTATCGACGGTGAGGGTTTGGTAGCGAAGTTCGCCCTCGACGCGGGCCGTCTTCTTGACCGCGATGGCGGCGGCCCGGATGACGCCGCGAACAACACCGTGGATGATGATGGAATCGGCCCCCACGTCGCCTTCGATCCTCGCCCCTTCGAGGACCGTGATGGAGCGGGCGTCAATGTCGCCATCGATCAAGCCGTCGATTTTCAGGTTCTTCATTTCCGCCGCCGTCGGCGGGACTTGCGGTTCGTTCTGGTTAATGGAACTGCTCATCTGTCGCTCTCCATTGCCGAATCGCCATTGGTGCTGACGGGAAAGGCTATGAGATATTTAGTAAATTATTCGTAAATTCCTGGCATGCCGTCCTGAATCCGGGGAATGGATAGGAAATAAGGCATGATTCGAGACTTTGACTTTTATCTCCGCAAGGATGCCGCCGCCGCCTCTAAATGCCACGAACTTAGCAATCAGTGCACTAGCCGCTTTTGCAAAAAACCCTTGATTCCCAGTTCGTCCAGGATGATCTGTTCCTTGCGGGACAGTTCCTCGGCCTGGCGCTTGTCGCGCTCGTCCTGGGCGATTTCGTATTTTTTGAGTTCCCGGTAGGCATCCCCGAGTTGCTCGCGGGCGGCGGCGATTTCGACCTCCGTTCCAGCGATGGATTCGGCGATCCGTTGGCGCCGCTCGATCGCCGCCTCGGCGTAATTCCCATAGATGAATCCGGCTTCCTCCGGCGCCGCCCCGGCGACCGCCTGTTCGTTCTTGATTTCATCCTCGAGCCGCCGACCCCGGTCTTCCAGATCGGCGACAAATCGGAGCAGTTCCGCCAGCCGGCGGCGCTTTTCGTCGACACCCCACCGATGGAGACGGATCAGGCTGTGCAATTCATTGGCCACGTTTCAAGCCCATCTCAGGATTCACGGTTTTCCGTTTTCATCAGCCGCCTGCAGTAAGTTCGCCGCCCGCGGATCCAAAGCCGGCCGGGGACTCGGCGTGACCGGCGTTGCTTCTTCGGAGGCGGGTGAACCTTCGCCGGTTTCCGGCCTGGCCCCGCCCGCCGCCGGCGCGGGCCCGCCGGGCCGTGGAGTTTCGGCCTGCCCGCCGGCATCCTGCATGCCAAGAATCTCGCCCATCATCCGGTAGCAGTCGGCAAGGCCGGTTTTCTCGTTTATTCCCTGTCTCAGGAAATCGTCGATAGCCGGGAAAAAATGAATGGCTTCGTCGACCAGGGGATCGCTGCCTTGACGGTAGGCACCCAAACGGATCAGTTCCGCCATATCCTCGTAAGTGGCGAGAATCTGGCGGGCGCGGGTGACGATGGCGTTTTCAATGTCGTTATTGCAATCGGGCATGGTTCTGGAGACGCTCCTCAGGACGTTGATGGCCGGGTAGCGGCCACGCTCGGCGATGGCCCGGTCGAGAACCACATGGCCGTCGAGAATGCCGCGCACGGCGTCGGCAACGGGTTCGTTATGGTCGTCCCCTTCGACCAGTACCGTAAACAGGCCGGTGATGCTGCCTTTGTCTCCGGTCCCCGGCCCGGCCCGTTCGAGGAGCCTCGGCAGTTCGGCGAAGACGGAGGGTGTATAGCCCTTGGAAGCGGGAGGTTCGCCGATGGAAAGGCTGATTTCCCGCTGCGCCATGGCGAAACGGGTAATGCTGTCCATCAGGCAAAGGACGTCGTTTCCCCGATCGCGGAAAAATTCCGCCACGGCCATCGTCATATAGGCCGCTTGACGGCGGAGGAGGGGGGACTGATCGGAGGTGGCGACGACGACGACGCTGCGGCGCATGCCCTCGGGGCCGAGATCGTCCTCGATGAATTCGCGCGCCTCGCGGCCGCGTTCACCGACTAAGCCGATGACGGTCACTTCGGCATTGGTGTAGCGCGCCATCATCGACAAAACCGTCGACTTGCCGATCCCGGAACCGGAAAAAATGCCCATGCGTTGGCCCCGGCAGCAAGTCAGAAAGGTGTTCATGGCGCGAATGCCGAGATCGATCTTGCCGCCCACCCGTTGCCTTTCATGGGCCGGCGGCGGCGGGCTGTGTACCGGATAGGCGAGCGAGCCGGTGGGCAAGGGCCCCTTGCCGTCGACCGGCTCGCCGAAAGCGTTGATAACGCGCCCAAGCCAAAGTTCGTCGGGATAAATGGCCGGATCGGTGGCGGTGATCTCGGCCCGGCACCCCAAACCGATGCCGGCGAGGGAACCAAATGGCATCAACAAGGCGCGGCCTTGGCGAAACCCCACAACCTCGCAGATCACATGGCGCCCGTCGCGGCCAACGACACGGCAGTGATCGCCAATGGACAAAGATCCCTCGACGCCATCCACCTCGACCATCATACCGATGACGGCGGTGACTTGGCCGTGGACCCGATAATCCGTTAGGCGGCGCACTTCGTTGACGATGTTGCTGGTGAAAACGGTCAACGGAAAATCCTCGCTTGATGCCCTGGGAAACCGGTTCCGGCAACAAAAGAAATATAGTCGCCCGGAGTATGGAAAGGGAGTCTTTAAGGTTTGGTAAAACCCGTGCCCGTTGTCGTTTGCCGGCCCGGTGACAAGTTGACTTGAATGTCTTGTTCCCTCCATTTATGTTAAGATAAGTTAACATATATGGTTAAATAATGCTCCGGGACCAGCCATGCGCGTACTCCTGGTCGAAGACGATCCAGTAACGGTGCAAAGCGTCGAGACGATGCTCAAATCCGAGGGGATGGTGGTCGATTCCACCGACCTCGGCGAGGACGGCCTGGAAATCGGCAAGCTTTACGATTACGACATCATCGTCCTCGATTTGATGCTCCCCGACATCAATGGCCTGGAGGTTCTGAGAAGGCTCAGGGACAGCCGCATAGAGACCCCCGTTCTCATCCTCTCCGGGCTCGGGGAATCGGAGAACAAGGTCAAGGGGCTGGGCATCGGCGCCGACGATTATCTGACCAAGCCCTTCGACAAGAAAGAACTGCTGGCCCGCATCCAGGCCATCGTCCGCCGTTCCAAGGGACACGCTCAGCCGATCATCCGCACGGGCAGGCTGAGCGTCAATCTGGATGCCCATACCGTTGAAGTGGACGGCCAAACCATCCACCTGACCGGCAAGGAATACGGAATCCTCGAACTGTTGAGCTTACGCAAAGGAACGACGCTGACCAAGGAGATGTTCCTCAATCACCTTTACGGCGGCATGGACGAGCCGGAATTGAAGATCATCGACGTCTTCATATGCAAACTGCGCAAGAAACTGGCCACCGCCACCGGCGGCGAAAACTACATCGAAACCATTTGGGGCAGGGGCTACGTTCTGCGCGACCCGGAAGGCGAATCGAAGCAAGAACAGACGCCGGCCGAATCTTAAAGAAAGGTTCCGTGCCGCCACCGAAGACGTCAAGGCCGACAGCCGGTTCGCCCGCCGCGACGGCAGGAAATTCGGTGACAGCATACTAATTTCCAAGCCTTGAATTTAATTCGGTGACAGCATACTAATTTCCGCCTTTCCGCTTGATTGCAAATGGCACGGCTTCGAAATTAGTATGCTGTCACCGAATTAAATTAAGGCTTGG
>JAUXMA010000040.1 GCA_030623425.1 Rhodospirillaceae bacterium | reverse complement strand
GTTATAGGGTTCGATCTCGTCGCGGATGGTGCTGACGATGTAGTTGAGCAACTGTTCGCGGTGCCGGGCGCGGGCAAGGGCCGCTTCGCGTTCACGCTCTTCGGTGACGTCCTTGCAGATCCCCCTGGTGCCCTGCCATTCTCCCGCCTCGGTTTTGAGCGGCAGGCAGGAAACGACCACGTAAGCCGTCGCGCCATCGGCGCGGCGCATCCACATCTCCACCTCCTCCAGCGGACGATCGCTGACGAAAGGCAAAGGCGAGTATTCCTCCGCGTTGAGGACGAACTCCTCGGGCCGGTGGCCGATAAACTCTTCGGGCCGGAAGCCCAGGGCGCCACGTAAAGAAACGAAAACAAAGGTCGCATCGGCACCGATTTCCCATGCGAAATCGCTGGAAACATCGACCAGGTCCTTGAATCGCTGGCGGGATTCGACCAGGGCCGAACGCAGGTTGCGTTCCATGGTCATGTCACGAGCCAGAACCAGCAAGACATCCTTGTCCGTGTGCGGCGCCACCGTCACCTCAAGGACGACCTCTCCTTTGCTGCCGGGAAGCTTCACCGTGCCGACCGTCAAAGTGCTCTTCGAAGCCGCTTGCCCGATCAAGGCCTGAATCCCGGCCGCCTCGCCTTGCTGCAACAAGGCTTTGATGCTGGCGCCTTTGCGGTTGACGGCGATCACCGTGCCGCCGGCGCCGATGAGAAGCGCCGCGCCGGGATAGCCGGCGAGCAGGGACTCGGCGTCGGTCTCGTCATGATTGAGCGGAAAGGGCACGCGATCCTTTGACATGGTTTGTCATTATGTTCAAAGTCCATCCGCTGGTTCAACGCCAACGTTTCATCGGAATCCGAGCTGTCACTCTCTTAATAATTGGCACTTTACCCGCAACATGATAAGCCCTGCTACCCCAGAAAGAGGCTTGCAACGTCGTCTTGCCGATTCCACAAATGAGGCCATGGCCCGACCCACCACATCGCCCGCGCCCTCGGCGGGCCGTCGCCCAGGTTCCTTGAAAAACGCCGAGGCCTGGGTCTTTGACTTGGACAATACCCTTTACCCGGCGTCATCCAACCTCTTCGCCCAGATCGACGAGCGCATGCGCTCGTATATCGCCGATTTCCTGGGATTGGAATTGGATGAAGCCGAACGCCTGCAGAAGCGTTACTTCCGGCAATACGGCACCACTTTGCGCGGACTGATGAACCGGCACGGCATGGATCCGCGCCCTTTTCTCGATCACGTCCACGCCATCGACCTGAGCCCGGTGCCGCCGGACCCGGCCTTGGAGGCGGCCCTGGCCCGCCTTCGCGGGCGCAAGCTCATTTTCACCAACGCCACCGCCGATCATGCCGAAAAGATCATGGCGCGGCTGGGCGTCGGCCATCACTTCGACGCCGTCTTCGACATCGTCGCCGCCGGTTACTTGCCCAAGCCCGAACCCAAGATCTACCGGACGCTGGTCAAGCGGCACCGGCTCGATCCTCCGAAGACGGTGATGATCGAGGACATATCCCGCAACTTGGAGCCGGCGGCGGCGTTGGGCATGACCACGGTGTGGGTGAGGAGCGCAAATCCATGGGCCGCCGAAGGCGCCGAAGGCGACCATATCCACCACGTCACGGACGACATGGTGGCCTGGTTGGAGGAAACTGGCCGACAAGATTAAGTGCCTATCCGAATAACCGCCTGCAGTTGTTCGGATAGGCTCCAAGCCGGTTTGACCCCGCTCTCATCGTTGACAGGCTGCTTCGCCTAGCCCATGTTCCAGGCCCCGTATCGACAATTTTATCTGCTCGCTGGAAGGCCATGAATCCCGCCGACCTACAAGCCACCATCGACGCCGCCTGGGAAGCGCGCGACACCGTTACCTTTGCCGGCAAGGGAGACGTCCGCGACGCCGTCGAGACGGCTCTCGACCTCCTCGATACAGGCCAGGCCCGGGTCGCCGAACGGCGCGGCGTCGGCGACTGGAAAGTCAATCAGTGGCTCAAGAAGGCGGTGCTGCTGTCGTTTCGCCTCAACGACATGGAGACCATTTCCGGCGGGCCGGGGGGGGCATCCTGGTTCGACAAGGTTCAGTCGAAATTCGCCGGCTGGGACGAGGCGCGTTTCCGGCAAGCGGGGTTCCGCGCCGTTCCCCATTGCGTTGTCCGCCGCTCGGCCTACATCGCCCCCGGCGCGGTGTTGATGCCGAGTTTCGTGAATTTGGGCGCCTATGTCGGCGGCGGCACCATGATCGACACTTGGGTAACCATCGGCTCGTGCGCGCAAATCGGCAAAGACTGCCACATTTCCGGCGGCGTCGGCATCGGTGGCGTTCTCGAGCCCTTGCAAGCCGAGCCGGTGATCGTCGAGGACAACTGCTTCATCGGCGCCCGCGCCGAGGTCGCCGAAGGCGCCATCGTCGAGGAAGGTTCGGTGCTGTCCATGGGCGTTTTCATCGGCGCGTCCACCAAGATCGTCGACAGAACCACCGGCGAAATTCATTTCGGACGGGTGCCGGCCTATTCGGTGGTGGTGCCAGGCGCCTTGCCCGGCAAGCCGTTGCCCGACGGCTCGCCAGGTCCCAACCTGTATTGCGCCGTCATCGTCAAAACGGTAGACGAAAGAACCCGTTCGAAAACATCCATCAACGAGTTGCTCAGGAACTGACCGGAACCTTTCTCCGGAAGTCGAATGACCAAGGACATCGACCCGATTGAACTGAGCCGAGCGCTGATCCGCCGTGCCAGCGTCACGCCCGAGGACGGCGGCGCCCTCGACGTTGTGCAAGGAGCTTTGCAGAGGCTCGGATTCGCCTGCCGCAGGCTGCCCTTTTCCGAGGCCGGCACGGCCGATGTGGACAACCTTTATGCCCGTTACGGCGCCAGCGCGCCCAATTTCTGCTTCGCCGGCCATACCGACGTGGTGCCGGTCGGCGACGCCGCCGCATGGACGCAAGATCCCTTCGGCGCCGGCATCGAAAACGGGCGGCTTTACGGCCGCGGCGCCGCCGACATGAAGTGCGCCATCGCTTGCTTCGTCGCCGCCGCCGCCCGTTTCCTGGCCGCCGCCGGCGGCGATTTCGGCGGTTCCATCAGCCTGCTCATCACCGGCGACGAGGAGGGGCCGTCCATCAACGGCACGGTCAAGGTGCTGAAATGGATGCAGGAGAACGGCGAAGTCATCGACGCCTGCTTGGTCGGCGAAGCCACCAACCCGCGCGCCCTTGGCGAGATGATCAAGATCGGCCGCCGCGGCAACCTCAACGGATACCTCACCGTGCTGGGGACGCAAGGGCATTCCGCCTATCCCGATCTGGCCGACAATCCCATCCCCCGGCTGTTGCGGATGCTTGCCGCCATCAACGAGGCGCCCCTTGACGACGGCAGCGAGCATTTCCAGCCATCGACGGTGGAGATCACAACCATCGACGTCGGCAACCAGGCCGCCAATGTCATCCCCGCCAGGGCGACGGCGGCGTTCAACATCCGCTTCAACAGCCGGCACGACGGCGGCAGCCTGGAAGCTTGGATCAGGAATCGTTGCGAAAACGTCGGCGGAGACTTCGACCTGGCCGTGGAGATCAACGGCGAAGCCTTCCTCACCCCGCCGGGTCCGTTGAGCGATGTTCTTGCCGCCGCCGTCGAGGACGTCACCGGGCGGCGGCCGGAACTCAGCACTACCGGCGGCACCTCGGACGCCCGCTTCATCAAGGATTATTGCCCCGTCGCCGAATTTGGACTCATCATTGAGACCGCGCACAAGGTTGACGAGAACGTCGCCGTCGCCGATATCCGAGCCCTGGCGGAAATCTACCAAGCCGCGCTCGAAAGGTACTTCGTTAAAGAAGCGGGGAACGGTGAAACCGCGACAGGGAAGAAAAACAAAGGGGCGCGGGAAACCGCATCGGCCGGCGTCTCGGGGAACAACGCCCCGACGGGGAAACCGCGGGAAAACCGATGCTGACGGCGCGGGAAGCCGCCGCCTCTCTTTACGGCGCCTACCGGCTGGCCCGTTTCGACGCCGGCGGCATGACTTTTTTCAATATCACCCTGGAAGGGTTCTGGCGCTCCTTTTACGCCGCCGTCATCGTCGCCCCCCTCTTTGCCGTGCTGTTGTTCCTGCGCTTCGCGGCGGAAGAGATGGCGGTCCATCCCATGCGGTTCGCTTCCGTGGAAGCCATCGCCTACGTCATATCCTGGGTCGCCTTTCCCCTGATCATGGTGACGATGGTCAAGGTGCTGGACCGGGAGAAACATTATTTGGGTTACATCACCGCTTACAATTGGGCGTCCGTGCTACAGAACGGAGTCTACCTGCCGCTGGCGATTATGATGATGGCGGGAATCCTGCCGGAGCACGCGGCCAATTTTTTCGGCCTTGTCGTCTTTGCCTTGATCCTTGCCTACGCTTGGTTCATCACCCGTGTCGCCCTGGACGTGTCCGCCATCGTCGCGGCCGGCGTGGTTACCCTCGATCTGCTGTTGAGCGTCTTCATTAGCGCCTTCGCCGAGGAAATGTTGTAGCCGCCGCCAGAGAGCCGGTTTCCTCGCTTCCTCCACGGGGCGGGGAGGCCGCCGATCGGGGGTCGGGAATCAGCAGCGTTGGTATAGCACCTCCACCAGGTAGAGCCCTTCCGCCGGCGCCGTCGGGCCGCCGCGGGCGCGGTCGCGAGCCTCCAGCGCCGCCGTCACGTCTTCGGTCGTCCACTTGCCTTCGCCGACCAGTTTCAGGGTGCCGACGATGTTGCGTACCTGGTGGTGCATGAAAGACTTGGCGCGAGCCCGGATAAGAATAAAATCTCCCTCGCGGGCAACGTCGAGCACGTCCAGGGTCTTGTCCGGGGACTTGGCCTGGCAATTGACGGCGCGGAAGGTGGTGAAGTCATGCTTCCCCGTCAGCACCCGCGCCGCATCCGCCATCGCCGCCTCGTCAAGGGGCGTGGCCACCCACCAGGCGCGTTTCCGTTCCAGAACCGGCGGCGCCCGGCGGTTGCAGAGGCGGTAGAGATAGGCGCGTTGACGGGCCGACAGGCGGGCGTCGAAATCGGCTTTAGCCGGCTCGGCCTCGAGCACCGCCACCGGCGCCGGTTTGAGGTGGAAGTTGACGGCGTCGCGGACGGTGTCGGCGTCGAACTCCCTTTGCAAGTCGAAATGGGCCACCTGGCCCAAGGCGTGGACGCCGGCGTCGGTCCGCCCGGCGGCGAACAGGGTGACGGTCTCGCCCGAGAATCCGGCGATGGCCTCCTCGATCGCCTGCTGAACGCCGAGGCCGTTTTCCTGACGTTGCCAGCCGACGAAACCGCTGCCGTCGTATTCGACGGTGATCTTGTAACGGGGCATGATCTTAGTTGTAGCCGGGAGGCGGAGCCTTAATCGACCGTTTATTCGCAAGACGGGGCTTTCGGCGGCGGATTAATTTGCTAAGTTGTTTTCCCCATCCCGTGATCGCCAATGGCCCGGCCCCAAATCAGCGGACACAAGCAGCCAATGAGCGAGCAGAAATCGACGGAAGCCGGTGATGTCGACAGGGATTCCCCGCACATCCTCCCCCTGTCCATTCTTCCCGTGGAAACGAAGGCCTTGAAAAGGGCGCGGCTGATCAAAAACGCCCGCCTTGAAAGCGTCGTCGAATTTTTCGATGACATTCATGCCGGCAGCGGGCAGGTGGAAATCGATGCCCTGGGGGGGCCCGACTGGCCGGAAGCATCGAGCCATCCCGACCTCATCCTCATGCGCAAGCTGGGGGAGTTGCCCAGTTACGATGTCTATTCCTTGCGCATCGCGCTACGCCAACAAGGTATTGATGTCAATGACGTCGAATCCCTCAAGTTGTCGGAGGGCAAAGCCCGGGAACTGAAAGATTACATGACCACTTTCACCCGTCCGCTGATCATGGAAATCTATGGCGACAGCGACTCGGACATGAAACAGGGCATCGAAAAATTTCGCGCGATCGAGAAATCGGCGCCGGCGTTGCCGGACCTGGACTGAAGGGGGCGGGCCGGGCGGTTTCGTTCACGACAGCCGGCTCCCTTGCGGCAGGGGGTAGCCGCGCAGGAAATCCTCGGCCGCCGCCGCTTGCTTGCCCGCCCGCTGCACCCGGACAAGCCTGAGCGCCCCTCGTTCCGCCGCCGCCGCGCCGCAGGCGACGGCGAGCCGGTCATCAAGGACGGTGCCGGGAGAGCCTTTTCCCGCCGTCTCCACCACTTGCGCAGCCAGCACCTTGATGCGAGCGCCTTGATGTTCGAACCAGACGCCGGGCCAGGGGGTGAGCGCCCGGACCAGGCGCTCCAGTTCCGCCGCCGGCCGCGACCAGTCCAAACGGCCCTCGCCGCGGTCCAGTTTGCGGGCGTAGGTGACGCCGTCCGACGGCTGCGGCATCGGCGTTAGGCGTCCTTCGGCGAGGCCGTCCAGGGCCTCGACGATCAGACGCGCGCCGAGCGCGCCCAGGGCGTCGCGCAGGTCCCCGGCCGTCGTCTCGGCGGTGATCGGAACGCTCTCGCCCAGCACCGCCGGTCCGGTGTCCAGGCCTTCGTTCATTCGTATGATGGTGACGCCGGATTGCTCGTCGCCGGCGATGATCGCCCGCTCGATCGGCGCCGCCCCGCGCCAGCGCGGCAGCAGCGAGGCATGAACGTTGAGGCAGCCGAGCCGGGGCGCCTCGAGAACCGGCGCCGGCAGGATCAGGCCGTAGGCGACGACGACGGCGGCATCGGCGGCCAGCGCCGCGAAGGCGGCCTGATCGTCCTTGCCATCCAGGGACTTCGGCGTGCGGACCGAAATGGCCTTTTCCGCCGCCAAGGAGTGCACCGGCGAGGGACGTTCCCGGTGGCCGCGGCCGGCCGGCCGGGGCGGCCGCGAATAGACGCAAACGACCTCGTGCCCGGCGTCCAGCAGGGCGGCCAGAACGGGCAGCGCGAAGTCGGCGCTTGCCATGAAAACCAGGCGCAGGCAGGGCATGGCGGGGGCGTCGCCTAGATGGCGACGGCCTCTTCCAGTTTCTTCATCTTGACCAGTTTGCGGAGGATCATGTTGCGCTTCAAAAAAGATAGATGATCGACGAACAGAACCCCGTCCAAATGATCCATTTCGTGGAGAAGGCATCTGGCCAGCAGGCCGTCGGCTTCGATCTCCCGAATGGCGTTGCCGCGATCCAGATAGCGTATCTGGACCCGGGCCGGGCGGGTGACCTCGGCGTAGTGCTCGGGAAACGACAGGCAGCCTTCCTCGTTGTCGACCACCTCTTCCGAAACCCAGACGATCTCGGGATTGGCCATCGCCAGCGGATTCGGCTCCTCTTCCCGGCGCGCCGTGTCGACGACGATGACCCGTTTGAGAATGCCCACCTGCGGCGCCGACAAGCCGACGCCAGGCGCCGCATACATGCTTTTCAGCAAGTCGTTCATGAGCTTGACGATCTCGCCGTTGACTTGCTCCACCGGTTCACAAACGGCTTTCAAGCGGGGGTCCGGGGCGATGATGATGGGCAGGACGGCCATGGGAACCTTGCATGTCTCGCGTATGTTTGGCGCCGGATTCACATATGGCCTCGGTCCGCCGCCGTCAAGGATAGGAAGTCGGCGGCGGCTCCATTATAGTGGCCAGCCTCATCCACCGGCGAGAGGGGCGAACCTTGATTTGGCAGAGTCTTCTCGGCATCGCCTCACTGACGGCGCTGGCCTGGGCGGTCAGCGAGAACCGCCGGCGGGCCACCTGGAAGATCGCCGGCGGCGGATTGGCGGTTCAGTTCGTGCTCGCCCTGGTGCTCCTCAAAGTGCCGCTTTTCAAGGGTTTGTTCCTGTCGCTCAATTCCGCCGTGGCGGCGCTGGAGACGGCGACCAAGGCGGGCACCTCCTTCGTCTTCGGCTATCTTGGCGGCGGCGATGTCCCTTTCGAGGAAGCATTGTCAAGCATTGGCGACGCGGCAATCGCGCTTCCCCGGGGGCCACGGGGGTGTCCCCCGGAATCTTGAATCCCGGGGTCACCCCGGACCCCGAGGTCAACCCGGAGGGCCGTGTTTTCAAGGCCTTGGGACGTCGTCAGCCGCCGCTTGCGATGCTCCAGCATCGCGGCACGCCGCCTGACCTCACCCCAAGACCTTGTAAACGCGGCGCAATCCGTGATGAACTTCCCAAACAGGCTCTAAGGTCACGGCGGCGGGGTTTGCCTTTTGCGGCGCCCTGAGGCAAGGTTCGCAAAGACCGAAGGGGGCCCTCGGGCATGAACGAGACCTTTCTCATATTGGCGGCGGCCGGGGCGATTCTTGTCGTTGTCCTGGTGGTGTTGCTGCGCTCCGAGCGGGCCCGCGCCGAGGCCGCCATGCGTTTGGCGCGGCTCACCGAATCGGCCGAAAACATGGCGGCGGCGCAAGCCCAGCTGGCGGGACGCCAACAGCTGGCGCAGACCGGCGTCAACGAGCGCCTGGACGCGCTCGCCAAGCGTTTGGGCGACAGTCTTTCCGAGCAAACGGAAAAGACCGGGGAAAGGCTGAGAACCCTCCATGAACGCCTTGCCGTCATCGACGCGGCGCAGAAGAACATCACCGACCTTTCCGAGCAGGTGGTCGGCCTGCGGGACATCCTCTCCAACAAGCAGGCGCGCGGGGCCTTCGGCGAAATCCAGTTGAACGGTCTGGTCAGCGACATCCTGCCGCTCTCGGCTTACCAATTGCAGGCAAGCTTGAGCAACGGCAAGCGCGCCGACTGCTTGATCAAATTGCCGTACCCGCCCGGTCCCTTCGTCATCGACGCCAAATTTCCGCTGGAAAGCTATTACGCCTTGCGGAAAGCCAAGGACGACGCGGCGCTGACAAAAGCCCTGCGCGAGTTCGGCGCCGCCGTCATGGTCCACGTCAGCGACATCGCCGGGAAATACATCGTTCCCGGAGAGACCGCCGAATCGGCGCTGATGTTCCTGCCCTCGGAAGCGGTCTACGCCGAATTGCACGCCAGCCTTCCCGACATCGTCGAAAAATCCTACCGGGCCAAGGTCTTTATCGTCTCGCCGACGACCCTGATGGCGACCCTGAACACGGTGCGCGCCGTGCTCAAGGACGTCCGCATGCGCGAACAGGCCGGCGTTATCCAGGTCGAGGTCTTGAGGATGCTGGAAGACGTCGCCAGGCTCGACAAAAGGGTGGACAGCCTGGAAGGCCACTTCAACTTGGCGGCCAAGGATATCGGCCAGATCAGCACCTCGGCGAAGAAAATCGCCGGCCGCGGCGAAAAGATCCAGGACGTGCAGATCGGTGACGATACCCCGGCCGAGACCGAGGGTTTGCCCCCTCCGGTGTAGCGGCGAGCTTCCGGTTTTGACCGGCGCGCGGGTTCCTCGATCAATCGGAGAGGTTGGTATAAGGCATGTTGAGAATTGTAAACTGATCAGTGACAGGTTACACTATTTGAATGATCGTC
>JAUXMA010000389.1 GCA_030623425.1 Rhodospirillaceae bacterium | reverse complement strand
TGGACCCCTTATCGGTTGAGGCCACCTCAGTTCCGCCATTCATTTCTTGCCGGAGGGGTGATCCCAGGGGAAGTCAAGGCTGCCGCTTCGCGGCACCGCGCCAAGCGCGGCTTCGGCCTTGAGGTCCCCTGGGATCGGGGCAAAATGACTGGCAAGAGATGAATGGCGGAAAGTGGCGGAATTGCGGGCTCCGCAAATCCAGGTAAATTCCACTTGGAGCGACGAAGAGCCTCTTTGACTCATGTCTTCCCCATGCAACATCGCCGTCATCGGCCTTGGTTACGTCGGGCTTCCCCTGGCGGTTGCTTTCGCCCGCCACTTCCCGGTGATCGGATTCGACGTCAGCGAATCGCGGATCGCCGAATTGAACGCCGGTAACGATTCCACCGGCGAGGTCGACGCGCTCTCGCTCCGCGGGAATTCCCCGACGTTCGTTTCCAGCGCCGACGGACTGGCGGCGGCCGACATTTTTTTGATCACCGTTCCGACACCCGTGGACGGCAACAACGAACCCGATCTTAGCGCCGTCAAGTCGGCTTGCCGCACCGTCGGCAAGGCGTTGGCGAAAGGCGCCATAGTGGTGCTGGAAAGCACCGTTTATCCGGGCGTGACCGAGGACGTCTGCGGGCCCGAATTGGAACGGGCATCGGGACTGAAATGCGGCGAGGATTTTTTCCTCGGTTATTCTCCGGAACGCATCAATCCCGGCGATCGCCATCACGGCCTGGAGGGGATCACAAAAGTCGTCTCCGGACAAACGCCCGAGATCGCCCAGAGGCTGGCTGAAATCTATGGGGCCGTTGTCGCCGGCAACGTCTTCATCGCCGAGAACATCAAAACCGCCGAGGCGGCAAAGGTCATCGAGAACGCCCAGCGCGATATCAACATCGCTTTCATCAACGAGGTGACGGTGATCTTCAACCGGTTGGGGATTTCGGTCGCCGACGTTCTCGACGCCTCCGCCACCAAGTGGAATTTCCTTGATTTCAAACCCGGCCTGGTCGGCGGCCACTGCGTCGGGGTCGATCCGTTCTACCTGGCCCACTGCGCCGAGATGAGCGGCCATCATCCCGAGGTCATCCTCGCCGGCCGGCGCATCAACGACAAAATGGGCGCCTATCTTGCCGACTGGATCGCCGAGCGGATTGCGGCGGCGGACGCGGGACCGGCGAAGATCCTGGTGCTCGGGCTAACGTTTAAGGAAAACATACCGGATCTGCGCAATACCAAGGTGATCGACCTCATCGACGGCTTGGCCCGGCACGGCCATCTGGTCGACGTTCACGACCCCTTGGCCGACGCGGCCGAAGCGAGGCATCTTCACGGCGTCGAGTTGAAGACCGGTCTCGACGGGCTTGGCGGCTACGACTGCGTCGTTGGCGCCGTCGCCCACGCCAGCTATCGGGCATTCACCGGCGAGACGTTTTCCCGCCTCTTGCGTGCCGGCGGCTTGGTCGCCGACATCAAGGGAATGTGGCGCCATGTCGAGTTGCCCGACGGCCTCGGCCGCTGGCGATTGTAACATGATAAGTATCGGCACCGGCCCGCTCCCCCTCCCGGCCACCCACAGCGTACAATCGTATTGGGTGGCCG
>JAUXMA010000347.1 GCA_030623425.1 Rhodospirillaceae bacterium | reverse complement strand
CGGGCCTCGGGCGACCCTTATTTCTCCCATCCCTTGGAAGTGGCGGGAATTCTCACCGAATACAAGCTGGACACCATCTCCATCATCACCGCTCTTCTCCACGACGTCATCGAGGACACACCGGTTACCCTGAAGGAAGTGAAAAATCATTTCGGCGGCGAAGTGGCGCGCTTGGTCGACGGCGTCAGCAAGCTGACCCGTATCGAGCTTCAATCGGACCATGCGAAACAGGCCGAGAATTTCCGCAAGCTGGTCCTCGCCATGTCCGAGGACATCAGGGTACTGCTGGTCAAGCTCGCCGACCGCCTGCACAACATGCGCACCCTCCATTACATCGGCGATGCCGTCAAGCGGCGGCGGATCGCCTTGGAAACCGCGGAGATTTACGCCTTTCTGGCCGAACGCATCGGCATGCAGGAAATGAAGAGCGAGCTCGAGGACCTGGCTTTCGCCGAACTCAATACGGAAGCCCGCAACTCCATCGTCGCCAGGCTGGAATTCCTGCGCAACGAGGGTGGTGGCATGGTGACGCGCATTCTCGTCCAACTGAGATCGACCCTGTCCGCGGCCAAGGTCCCGGCGACGGTCACGGGGCGCGAGAAAAGACCTTATTCCGTTTGGCGCAAGATGCAGCGCCGCAATGTCGGTTTCGAGCAGCTTTCCGACATCATGGCTTTCCGGGTCGTGGTTGAGACCGTGGCCGACTGCTACAAGGCTCTGGGCATCATCCACGGCGCCTATCCGGTCGTTCCGGAACGTTTCAAGGACTATATCAGCACGCCCAAGCCAAATGATTATCAATCCCTGCACACGAGCGTTTTCGGGCCGGAGCGCCAGCGCATCGAAGTGCAGATCCGGACCCGCGACATGCACGATATCGCCGAACGGGGCGTCGCCATCCACTGGCAGTACAAGCAGGGCACCTGCAAGCCCGCCACGGAAGGGCGGCAATACCGTTGGCTCAGGGAATTATTGGACATCCTCGATCAGGCTGCCGGGGCGGAGGAATTCCTCGAACACACCAAACTCGAGATGTTCCAGGATCAGGTCTTCTGTTTTACCCCGAGGGGCGACTTGATCAACTTGCCGCAAGGGGCGACGCCGGTGGATCTCGCCTACGCCGTCCATTCGGAAGTCGGAAACACTTGCGTCGGCGCCAAGATCAACGGCCGCATGATGCCGTTGCGCACCGAGCTTCGCAACGGCGATCAGGTGGAAATCATCACCTCGACGGCGCAAACGCCATCGCCCACCTGGGAGCAATTCGTGATCACCGGCAAGGCGCGCTCCCGCATCCGCCGCTTCATTCGCGGCGAGGAGCGCCAACAGTACCTGCAGCTGGGCCAAGCCATCCTCGAGAAGGCCTTCCACGGAGAGGATTACGAATTCTCCAGCAAGGCGCTTTCGGGCGTCTTGAAGGGGTTCAATGTGAGCAGCGCCGACGACCTCTGTGTCAAGGTCGGCGCCGGCCACCATACGGGACGGGAGGTCATCGAGGCCGTCTTCCCGGGAACGCGAAGAAAGCCGGGACACGACAAGGTCGTGCCGCTGTCCTCGGCGCGCGGTCGACGGAAAAGAAAAGGCAAGGACGAAGCCATTGCCATCAAGGGGCTGATCGCTGGCATGGCGGTGCATTTCGCCGGCTGTTGTCACCCACTTCCCGGCGACCGCATCGTCGGCATCGTCACCACCGGCAAGGGCGTCACCATCCACACCATCGACTGCGAGATGCTGGAGACCTATGGCGATGCGCCCGAACGCTGGCTCGACGTCTCCTGGCAGCTGGATGGCGAGGTTCCCGACGTCCATGTCGGCCGCGTCCAACTCACCGTCCTCAACGAGCCCGGCTGCCTTGGCAGCCTGTCCATGGTCATTGGCAAGAACGAAGGCAACATCTCCAACCTCAAGATCACCAACCGATCAGCCGATTTTTTCGATCTCATGGTCGACATTGAAGTGAGGGATGTCAGACACTTGACCGACATCGTCGCGGCTTTGAGGGCGACTCCGGCCGTTAATTCGGTCGAGCGGAGGCGTGGCTAAGGGCCGGTGCCGACCAATCTTGAAATGTCTAGATGTTTAAGCGGCGCCGAAAACTGCCGATAAGCGCGAGGATGCGCGAATTCCTGTGGCCGCGCGCCGGCTGGCGGCGATCGGTGCGCTATACTTTCCACCGCATGGCGCGCCTGCCCGGAACGCCCTATTCGCTGGCCGCCGGATTCGCCTGCGGCGCGGCCATCTCGTTCACCCCTTTCGT
>JAUXMA010000231.1 GCA_030623425.1 Rhodospirillaceae bacterium | reverse complement strand
GTTGAGACGGAAATTCCATATACGCCGAGCGAGGCGTACACATTGCTTATTTAGTCGTCTGTGAAAAAGTCTTTTCGTCGGTCTGGGACTGATTGAAGCGTCATGACAATCTGGAACAGTCCTGCAATCCGCGCCCTGATCCAGGCGCACAAAACCCTCATCCACTTGAGGACCAGGCGGTAGTTGTAGCCGGCGCCGGCGAGCAGGGCGTTGATGCGATCGGGACCGCCACCGGCTCGTCAAGCCGTGTTCGAAACCAAACCCGCCGAGCAATCGAGATTGCGACCCCAACACAAAGATTTGTTGAAAAAAAACTCTCTTCGATGTTGTTGTCTTCGTGTTTTTATGTTGAATGGGCAAGCCTTCCGCATGGCCGGGATAACAATTTCATGAGGGCCGGCAGGACAACGATGAGAAGGAGATTACGAACTTTAGGGCTGGCGGTTTTCGCGGCGGCGCTGTTGCTTCCGCCGCCGCCGCGAGGGGGTTGGGCGCTGGCCGGTATGTTCAATCCCGAGACCTTCGGCCTGGCCAACGGCATGCAGGTGGTGGTCGTGCCCAACCACCGGATTCCCGTGGTCACCCACATGGTCTGGTACAAGGTCGGCTCGGCGGACGAGCCTGCCGGCAAGTCGGGCATCGCCCACTTCCTCGAACATCTGATGTTCAAGGGCACCAAAAAACTCGCTCCGGGGGAGTTCTCCAGGATCGTCGCCCGCAACGGTGGCCGCGAAAACGCCTTCACGTCTCAGGATTACACGGCCTACTACCAGACCGTGGCGGTGGAGCGGCTGCAAATGGTCATGCAAATGGAGGCCGATCGCATGACCAATCTGGTGCTTACGGAAAAAGTGATCGAACCGGAAAGATCGGTCATTCTCGAGGAGCGCCGGCTGCGCACCGACAACGATCCCGCCGCCATATTAAGAGAGCACGTCAGCGCCGCGCTTTATCTCAACCACCCTTACCGCAAGCCCGTTATTGGCTGGGATCACGAGATCAGGGAGCTGACGCTCAAGGATATCCTCGGCTTTTATAAACGCTGGTATGGGCCCGACAACGCCGTCCTCGTGGTCGCCGGCGACATCACCGCCGATGAGCTCAAACCATTGGCCGAAAAGACTTACGGTCTCATCCCGTCGGCCTTTACGGGGTCTCGTCGGCGCGCCGCCCGGCTCCGTCCAAGCGAGCCGCCCCACAGCGCGGAGCGCCGCGTGACCTTGAGGAACGCCCGCGTGCGCCAGCCGTCCTGGAGCCGCCAGTTCCTGGCTCCCAGTTATCTTTTTGGCCTTGCCGGCGGCGGTGCCAGCGGCCAGGCCTATGCTTTGCAGGTGCTGGCCGAGGTTTTGGGCGGCGGCGCCACCAGTCCCCTCTACCGGTCGTTGGTGGTGGAGCGGAAACTGGCGGTTTCCGCCGGTGTCTCTTATGAGCCGGACGGACTGGGACCGGCCCGTTTCGTCCTTTACGCCAGCCCCAGGCCCGGCGTGACCATGGCGGCCTTGGAGACGGCCGTTGAGGAAGAGGTGGGGGAATACCTGGAAAAGGGCGTCAGCCTGGATGAAGCGTCGCGGGCCAAACGTCACCTTCGCGCCGAGGCCGTCTATGCCCGCGATTCCATCCGCGCCGGCGCCCAGGTGTTGGGCGCGGCGCTGGCCACGGGGCGTGGCGTCGAGGACGTCGAATCCTGGCCGCAACGCATCGGCGCGGTGACGGTGGATGAAATCAACGCCGCCCTCGGGATGGTCATCATGCGGGGCCGTTCGGTGACCGCCTTGCTGCTGCCCGAAAAAGCCGATGATGATGGACGGAAAATTCACCTTGCACAATAACCCTCCCATGCCGGTGCTTGACCTTTCACCGCCAAGGCACCATTGGACAAAGGCCTTCAAGGAGGTCCTCGCGGCGGCGGCCGTTGCGGCGCCGCTCCTCGCCGCCGCCCTTCCAGCCGCCGCCATCGAGGTCATCCGCGTGGTCAGTCCGGGGGAAAAGGAAGCCTGGCTGGTCGAGGAGCACGCCAACCCCATCATCACCGTCCGCGTCGCCTTCGAGGTCGGCGCCGCCGCCGACCCCGCCGGCAAGGAAGGCCTGGCCAATATGGTCTCGTCGCTGCTTGACGAGGGGGCGGGCGAGCTGGACAGCCAGGCGTTCCAGAGGCGTCTCGATGACCTGTCGATCAGGCTCGGTTTCGACGCCGGGCGCGATACCTTCAAGGGCTATCTGAAGACGTTGACCGAAAACAGGGATCAGGCGTTCGAACTCCTAGGCCTGGCCTTGACAAAACCACGCTTCGACGCCGAGCCGGTCTCGCGCGTTCGCAGCCAGATCATGGCGCTATTGCGCCGCCTATCGCAAGACCCCGGCACCGTCGCCTACCGCAAGCTCTTGGAAAACTTTTTTCCCGATCACCCTTACGGCCGCCCGCCGGAAGGGACTCTTAAAAGCGTTGGCGGCGTGACCGCCGACGACATCAAGGAGTTCATGCGTAAAAACCTGGCCGTGGACAACCTGGTCATCGGCGTCGTCGGGGACATCACGCCGGCGGAATTGGCGCCGCTTCTCGATGCCACTTTCGGCGGCCTGCCGGCGGAGGCCGAGACGCCGCCGGTGCCGGAAGTCCGGGTGAAGGCGAAGGGCCAAACCATGGTTGTCGACATGCCGGTGCCGCAAAGCGCCATCGTCTTCGGCCATCAGGGGATCAAACGGGACCATCCGGATTTCTACGCCGCTTACGTGATGAACTACATCCTGGGCGGCGGCAACCAGTCGTCGCGCCTTTACCAAGAGGTGCGGGAGAAACGCGGTTTGGCCTATTCCGTCAACAGCCAACTGTACCCCCTCGACCATTCGGCCCTGATCGTCGGCGCCGCCGGCACCGCCAACGCCCGCGTCGGCGAGACCCTGAAGGTCCTGCGCCGGGAATGGCGGCGCCTGGCCGAGGCCGGCGTCGGCGGCGAGGAACTCACCGACGCCAAGGCCTATCTCACCGGCTCGTTCCCGCTTCGCTTCACGTCGAGCAGCCGCATCGCCTCGATGCTCGTCGGCATGCAGCTGGACGATCTCGGCATCGATTATCTGGACAAGCGCAACGGCTACATCGACGCGGTGACGCTCCCTCGGGTCAACCGGCTGGCGCGGCGGCTTCTCGACGCCGAGGCGCTGAGCGTCGTCGTCGCCGGCGAGCCGGAGGGAATCGAGAAAACGGAGAAGGAATAAGACCGGGCTGGAACCGATTCCTTAGCAAACGGGTAATGCTATAGGGTGTGTACTCTTAAAACCGAGGGTCTGCTTACTACCGCATTACAGACCTTTGGAGGTTCCGTCTCGGAGTGCCGCGTATGACCCAGGCTGTGTGAAAACCATTTGTCGCTCGGCCGGGGCGCAAGATTGATTCACGGAGTCTCCGTTCCCGGCAATAACGAAATAAATTCGCGATCACGTGGATTCGATTGTTGCGCCAACTCACCGACTTGACGGGTTTTTACACAGCCTGGACCCGAAGGGGACATCGTGGGAGGTTAACCAGAATTGTCAGGCATACGATAAAACGATCACAAAGAATACTGTCAGGTTCGTGGACAAAATAATTTAGCGTTGCCGCGCTTACAACCCGCTCCGGCGGGAAGGCGGCATCGAAAAGCTCTCCGCTCGCTTGCC
>JAUXMA010000364.1 GCA_030623425.1 Rhodospirillaceae bacterium | reverse complement strand
TGCCTGGCCATGAACGCCGACAAGCTGCTGGCCGGAGAACGCTGCGCCTCGACCTCGAACCGCAACTTCGAGGGCCGCCAGGGCCGCGGCGGCCGGACCCACCTGATGAGCCCGGCGATGGCGGCGGCGGCGGCGGTGACCGGCCACCTCACTGATGCACGGGAGTTGGATTAAGATAGATGGAGACAAGGATGCAAAAGTTCACCAAGCTTACCGGCGTCGCCGCGCCCTTGCCGATGATCAACGTCGATACCGATATGATCATCCCCAAGCAGTTCCTCAAAACGATCAAACGCACGGGCCTGGGCAAGAGCCTGTTTTACGAGCTGCGCTACAACGAGGACGGCTCCGAAAAGACCGAATTCGTGCTCAACAAGCCACCCTACCGCAACGCCGCCATATTGATCGCCGGCGACAATTTCGGTTGCGGCTCGTCGCGGGAACATGCCCCCTGGGCGATCCTCGATTTCGGCATCCGCTGCGTCATCGCGCCGGGTTTCGCCGACATCTTCTTTAACAACTGTTTCCAGAACGGGATTTTGCCGATCAAGCTGCCGCAAGAGAAGATCGACAAACTGATGGAGACCGCCGGGAAAAGCGCCAATCCCACCCTCGCCGTCGAGTTGGAGAACCAGACCGTCACCGGCGCCGACGGCGGCGTGATCCGTTTCGACATCGATCCGTACCGCAAGGAATGCCTGCTCGAAGGCTTGGACGACATCGGCCTGACCTTGCAAAAGGCCGACAAGATCGACGCTTTCGAGGAGCGAAACAAAGTCAGCCAACCATGGCTCTTCGGAAAAACAAAAAACTGCTGATCCTCCCCGGCGACGGCATAGGCCCGGAAGTGATGGCCGAAGCCCGGCGCCTCATCGAGTGGATGGCGAAGCGCCGCTCTTTGACTTTCGACGTCGCCGAAGGGCTGGTCGGCGGCGTCTCCTTGGACGTCCACGGCGCGCCGCTGACCGACGCCACCCTGAGCGAAGCCATGGCCGCCGACGCGGTGTTGCTCGGCGCCGTCGGCGGACCGCAATGGGACGATTTGGCGTTCGAGAAAAAACCCGAACGCGGTCTTCTTCGCCTGCGCAAGGAAATGGACCTGTTCGCCAACCTGCGCCCGGCGATCGTCTTCGACGCCCTGGCCGATGCCTCGACATTGAAGCCGGACGTGGTCAAGGGCCTGGACATCATGATCGTCCGCGAGCTCACCGGCGGCATTTATTTCGGCGAGCCGCGCGGCATCGAGGAACTCCCCGACGGCACCCGGCGGGGCGTCAACACGCAAGTCTACACCAGCCCGGAGATCCAGCGCGTCGCCCGGGTCGCCTTCGAGCTGGCGGGCAAGCGAAGGCGGCGGGTTTGCTCGGCGGAAAAGAGCAACGTCATGGAAAGCGGCGTCCTGTGGCGCGAAGAGGTGCAAAAGGTCCGCGACGAGGAATTCCCGGAGGTCGAACTTTCCCACATGTACGCCGACAACTGCGCCATGCAGCTGGTGCGGAACCCCAAACAGTTCGATGTCATCGTCACCGACAACCTGTTCGGCGACATCCTTTCCGACGAGGCCGCCATGCTCACCGGCTCCCTGGGCATGCTGCCCTCGGCGTCACTGGGGGTGGCGGATTCCCAGGGCCGCCGCCCAGCCCTTTACGAACCGGTGCACGGCGCCGCCCCGGACATCGCCGGCAAGGACGTGGCCAACCCGTCGGCGGCGCTGTTGAGCCTGGCCATGATGCTGCGCTATTCCTTCGATTTGGGCGGCGAAGCCGATCTTATTGAAACCGCCGTCCGGAAAGTCCTTAACGGCGGCCTCAGAACCGCCGACATCATGGAGCCCGGCAAGGCCAGGGTGTCGACGACGGTGATGGGCGAGGCCGTCGTCGGCGAACTCGACAAGCTGGCGGGGTCGGGCAAGACGCCGAGCCGGCATGCCTACCCTTGCAATGCGGTGACAACAGTCGTAAGTGAATCCGCTCTAAGGCATCGGAGTTTCGGATCATGGCTTACAAAGTTGCGGTCGTCGGCGCCACCGGCAACGTCGGCCGCGAGATTCTCCAGATCATGGCCGAGCGGGAGTTCCCCGCCGACGA
>JAUXMA010000185.1 GCA_030623425.1 Rhodospirillaceae bacterium | reverse complement strand
GGTGGCGGCGTCGGTGTCGCTGGTGGTGGCGGTGGTGAACGTTATGGCAGCTCCATTGACATTTATTTCGATTTCGTCAGCAACACTGATAGTGCCGCCAAGGGTAGTAGTCCTTATCTGGCGGACGCCAGCGCCACCGGTGCCGAACTCGTAGGTCGTGCTGCCGACGATGACGGTGTCGCCGGCGGTCGGCTGGGCCAGGAACTCCAACTGGCCGATACTCTGGTAGACGTCCGTCGAGGTGCCGCCGGCCTGGTCGTAGAGGCTGAGGACGGCCGTTCCCGAAGGCGGCTCGATGGTGACGTCCCACTGATTGGCGGTCGACGTCTTGGTATAGATCACCGACATGTCGTTGGCGTTGCCGAGCGAATCGAAGAACTGGACGTCGGTCTTGTGGGTGGTGCCGGTGCTGTCGTTGGACGGCAGGTTGGCGCCGATGGAGATGGTGCCTGTCGCCGTGGCGGTGCCGCCGACCCGGTTGAGGTTGATGGTCTCCAGGAAATCGGTGGAGATGATGTTCTGGTTGGTCAGCGTCGCCGCCGAGCCGGAGGGAAGGATCACGGTGCCGGTGGAGTTCACCGGCCAGCCCTGCAGATAATACCCCGAGGTGTTCTTGAGGAACCCCTCGTTGTCCTGGATGAAGGAGCCGGCGCGGGTGTAGAGGAACTGGTCGGAGACGGTCGGCCGGCGGGCCTCGTTGACCACGAAGAAGCCCTTCCCCGAGATCGACAGGTCGGTCTGCGAGGTCGTCGATTGCAACAGGCCCTGGATGTCGGTGCCCTGGCGCGGCTTCGACTGAACGCCGCCGGCCGAGTAGAATGTGGCCGAGGTCTGCTTGGTGACCAGGGTCTGGAACTGGACCGAAGTCCCCTTGTAGCCGATCGTGCTGACGTTGGTGATGTTGTCGGAAATGGCGCCCATGGCGCTGCTCTGGGCGACCAGCCCGGAAACGCCCGAGAATAATGCACCGAACAAGCTCATTTTCTTTCTCCTTCGATTTGTCGGCCCGTGGGCCGAGTTCGTTCCTCAAACATCCCTTGCGGCGGCGTCTTGGCTCCGCCGGCGGCCGCGAATCCTATTCGCTGGCCGGCGTCTCCTTGACCGTCAGCACCCTGTCCAAGTCGACGGTGACGTCGCCCATGAACAAGGAGACAACGCCGTCCTCGGCGCCGGCGCCGGTGACCCGTCCGAAGACGGTGTGGGCGACGTCTTGTAGATTGCCGGCCCGGTCCTGGGCGCTGACGACGACCGTGTAGGTCCCATCCGGCTGCGGCAGGCCGCCGGAACTCAGGCCTTCCCAGGTGAAGCCGTGTTTGCCGATGTCCGTTTCGCCATCCTGGCTGTAGACGGAGATCCCGGCCGCGTCCCTGATGGCGATGATGACGTCCTCGGCATTGGCGCCGAGGCTGTAGGTGAACTCGGCCTTGCCGTTTTCGAGGGTGAACTGCTGGCCGGCGGCCTCGATGGTGGTGCCGAGATAATTGACCATGTCGGCGACCTGCGAATTCTGCTGCAGGCTCAAAAGCTTTTCCAGGCTGGCGTTCTGATAGATCTGCTGCTCGACGCTGGCGAACTGGACCAACTGCGAGGTGAACTCGTTGGCGTCCAGAGGATCGAGCGGATCCTGGTTCTTGAGCTGGGTAATCAACAAGTTCAAGAACCGGTTGAGATCCTCTTCCAGCTTTACCTGCGCCCCACCCGACTTGCTGTCGGGATCGATGACGGTGCTGCCTTGCTGCACTCTGCTGAATATCATCTCTTCGTCTCCTCCGGCCGCATTCACTCAAGCGTGGACGTCGATTTTGGTATCGGTGATGATGCCGTCTCCGTACCCGGCATCGGCGGCCGTCAAATCATCGTCCTCGGATTCGTCCTCGCCACGGCCGCTGTCGGCCAACCCGGCGCCCGGATCTTCATCCGCCTGCTCTTCCTGTTCGCGGAGGTTGAAGCTGAGGCTGTCGTGATCCATTTGCAGGCCGGCGTCCTCGAGCGCTTGCTCCAGGTCCTTGGCGTCTTTTTGCAGCAGATTAAGGGTATCCTTGTTGTCGGCGGTGATGACGGCGATTGCCCGTCCGTCAAGGCCGACTTCAAGCTGCACGTCGACGCGGCCAAGGGAAGCCGGCTTGAGCTGGATGTTGATCTTGTCGGCGCCGGAGTTGATGGCTTTAGTGATCTCCACCGTGACCTGATCGACAACCGCCTGCCTCGGTAAGTTGAAGGGACGGGCGGCGGCCGCTTTGGCGGCGGCGTTTTGTTGGCTCTGTTGGGTTTCGGCGGTGCCGTTCGGGTTCGCCGAGGCCTGAGCCTCGCCGCCGACCGCTTGTGGCTGCTGGATGCCGGTGTTGGCTTGGAGCGCGTTCTGAGCCGAGCCGGCGGCGTTCGGTGAGGCCAGGGCTTGCGCCTGAGCCGTCGCCTGCTGAGCTTGGCCGGTTCCGGCGGCGCCCTGTTGGGCCACTTGTTGCGCTGTCTGGCTCATGTTGGCGGCGCCGTGGTTGAGCAGGGACTGCCCGCCGTGTTGTGACTTGCCGCCCTCTCCGGCGAGCGCCGTCGCTGAGGTGAGGACGACGTTCGGCTTGGAAACAAGGGTTCCCGCCTGATTGGCAACGTCGACGCGCAGCGAAACCCGGTCGCCCTCTCCGATAATTTTGGCAAGGTCGGCGGCCTGCTGGGAGGCCGTGCCGGTGGCTTTGACGGCTGCCTCGGTGCCGGCCTGGGCATTTGTATTGGCCTGGGCGTTTATGTTGGCCTGGGCATTCGTGTTGGCCTGGGTTTGCTGGCCGTGAGCATTGGCCGAGGCATTGCCGGCATTACTGTTCTGGACCGGCGTCTCCTTGGCGGTGGCGGCGATGGCCTTGGCAAGGCCTTCAATGGCATTTTCCCTCTGTCCGGCCGGAGCATTATTGGCCTGGGCCTGGTCCGAGACCTGTCCCGGAAGGGAGCCGGTCCGGGCGGCGGCGATGAGGCCGGCCAGAACCTGTTCGGGATTCTGTTTGGCGATGGCGGCCTGGACACCGTCCGTTGCGCCGGCGTTGGCCTTGTTTTCGACATCGGAGTCGGCGGTTTCGCCGTTGGCGGCCGGGGTTTCGCTCGAAGCTTCGGTGTCCGTATCGGCGGTTGCGTCGGCGGAGGCATTGTCCTCGGCGCTCGATGAACCGGCGTCTTGGCCGTCGTCCCGGGAGCCGTCGTCCTGCTGTGGCTGATAATCGTCGCCGTTGTCGGCGCGGGAGCTGTCGCCCTGTTCATCGCCGCCGGCCTCCCCGCTGTCGCTTCCACGCTCGGCTATTTGGTCGCGGCCGTAATCGTCATGGCTGTCGGAGCGGTAGCTTTCGGAGTTGCCGTTATCGCGCTCGGCGCCGCTGCTCCGCTCAACTTGGCTGTCTTGGGCGCCATCACGGTTTTCATAGCCGTAATCGTCGACCGAAGCCGGCTGATTGCCGGACTCGACGACATGGACAAGCACGGCGCGGTCGGCCATGTCGTTGAAGCTGGTATCGAAGCGGATGCCGCCTTTCATAAGTTCGGCGAAGGAAATGGCTAAGCCGCCCAAGGAAACCGCCTCGCCGCCCTGCTGGTTCTGGACGGAGGCGCCGGTCGATTCTTTGACTATAATTGCGCGGACATCCATGGTTGAAATTTCCCCAAACATTTTTGATTGGCCCTTTGTTGTTAAGCAAACAGCGGGCCAACATGTTGGATCTGGACAGTTGATTGAAAAACATAGGGAAATGTTTTCGCCGCCGGCTCGGGTGGGGAGATGTTTCTTGCCTTTCCGTCCGCGCCCGGCAAATCTTTCTGGGTTTTAGCAGGCATATTGTGCCGGCGCCGACAGCGGCCCGGGTATAACATGGGCCGGACAAGGATACTGATCGTCGGATTGGGGAACATCGGCCGCCGTCATCTTTCGGTCGTCCATGAGGTGTTGCCCGATGCCGGGCTTATCGTCCTCAGGCGTCCCGGCGGTGACTTGAACGGCCTTGCCGTTCACGGGGTGACGCTCGTTCATGATGTTGACGCCGCCGCCGCCGCCGACCCGGACCGCCTGCGGGAAATGGCCGCCGCCGCCGGCGCCGTTTACGCCGCCAAGCACACCTGGCGAAAAAGGGTGCCCATCATCGACGAGGCTTTGAACGGTTAGAGTCTATGTTGATAAGAATCGGCGCCGGCCCGGTGCTAGAGCAATCTTGAAATACTCCAGGGTGTGTACTCTTAAAACCGAGGGTCTGCTTACTGCCGGCATTACGGCCCTTTGGAGGCTCCGCCTCGGAGTGCCGGTGATAATCCGAAGGGGACAAGCATTGAATCGTG
>JAUXMA010000369.1 GCA_030623425.1 Rhodospirillaceae bacterium | reverse complement strand
TCGACGATCAAGATGAATTCGACCTGATGTGGATCCGCGAGGAATTCCTGGATTCGGGTATCGATTTCGGTCCGATGGTCGTCCACGGCCATACCATCAGCCCCCTACCCGAGGTCCGCGGCAACCGCATCGGCATCGACACCGACGCTTTCCATGCCGGCCGCCTGACCTGCCTGGTGCTGGAAAATGACAGCCGGCGGTTCCTGCACACTTAAGAGCATTTCAAGTTTAGTCGGCGCCGGGATGGCGGCAACCTTTCCCTTGGTGGCCCCGCCCGGCAATGATAGGTTCGCCGCGCTGTTGCGGGATGTGAAGGATTCCATGAACGCGAGCAAACGTATCCTGGTGACGGGAGGCGCCGGTTTTATTGGCTCGCACCTGTGCGAGAAGTTGCTCGCCGCCGGCCATGACCTGCTCTGCGTCGACAACTTCTTCACCGGAGCCAAGAACAACATCATCCACCTGCTCGACGAGCCGCATTTCGAACTCTTGCGGCACGACATCACATTTTCGCTCTACGTGGAGGTGGATGAAATCTACAACTTGGCTTGTCCGGCCTCGCCCATCCACTACCAGCACGACCCCGTTCAGACCACCAAGACCAGCGTCCACGGCGCCATCAATATGCTGGGTCTGGCCAAACGCACCGGCGCCAAGATCCTCCAGGCCTCGACCAGCGAGGTCTACGGCGATCCGGAAGTTCACCCGCAACCGGAAACCTACCGGGGCAACGTCAACCCCATCGGCCCGCGCGCCTGTTACGACGAGGGCAAACGCTGCGCCGAAACCCTGTTCTTCGATTACCAGCGCCAACACGGCCTCGACATCCGCATCGCCCGCATCTTCAACACTTACGGTCCGCGCATGCGGCCCGACGACGGGCGGGTGATTTCCAACTTCATCGTCCGCGCCCTGAACGGCGAGCCGCTCACCCTTAACGGCGACGGCTCGCAAACGCGGTCGTTCTGTTACGTAGACGACTTGGTGGACGGCCTGGTCCGCCTGATGGAGGCGCCGGACGGCGTCGCCGGGCCGGTGAACCTGGGCAATCCGGAGGAACTCTCGATTCGCCAGCTGGCCGAGACGGTGCTCCGCCTGACCGGCTCCCGGTCGTCCCTCGAGGAAGCGCCTCTGCCCGAGGACGATCCCATCCAGCGTTGTCCCGACACCCGTCTCGCCAAGGAGAAGTTGGATTGGCGGCCGGCGATCAAACTTGAAGACGGCCTGGAGATGACCATCGCCTATTTCAAGAAACTGTTGTTTTCGATTGCTCCGAAACCATAATCGCGGCGATGCCCCGATCATCGCCAAGGGAGTGACGTCATGAAAACCCTGCCCGCCAATCCGATTCGCGATCCGAAGGCGTTGATCGGCGCCATTCTGCTGTTTTCCCTTGCCTTCGCCGGCGCCGCCGCGGCGGCCGGGGATTTGCCCGCCAAGAAGACGCTGCCTCTCGCCCTCGCCAGGGCGGCGGCGGCGGCGGCGCTGGCCGCCTGCGAGCAAAGCGGCTATCGCGTCAGCGTCGCCGTCGTCGACAAGGCCGGCTTGCTCAAGGTGATCTTGAAAGCCGACGGCGCCGGTCCTCATACCTTGGACAGCAGCGGCAAGAAGGCATACACCTCGTTGAGCCTGCGCCATTCGACGGGCGAACTGGTCGAACTGGTGCGAAAAAACCCCGCCGCCGCCGGCCTCAAGGACATGAACGACAGGATTCTCATTCTCGGCGGCGGCTTGCCGATCGAGGCCGCCGGCGAGGTGATCGGCGGCATCGGCGTCGGCGGCGCCCCGGGCGGCGACAAGGACGAGGCCTGCGCGCGGGCGGGAATCGAGGCGATCCGGGATCGGCTGCGCTAGCAACTTGATCCACTTGCGGGAAAATTATTGGTTTCCCGGACTGCCCTCAGGCGCCAGCCCACGCCGCCGCGTAGACCTTTCGCGCCCAGCCGCGCAAGCCCCTTTCGCCGCCCGGGCCGTTTCCCCCGCCGCCCCGCAGCCAGTCGCGGAAAGGCACGTCGAAGCCGGTTTTCGGGC
>JAUXMA010000340.1 GCA_030623425.1 Rhodospirillaceae bacterium | reverse complement strand
GGGCTGGTGGTATGGCCGTGGACGACCATCGGACCGAAATCGATACCCGAATCCAGGAATTCCTCGCGGATCCACATCAGGTCGAATTCATCTTGATCGTCGATGGGAACGCCGGGCTTCAGGCCGGCGTGAACGAACAAATAATCGCCTTCGAAGTGCGATGTCTTCAGGCCCTGGTAGAAGTTCAGATGGTCCCTGGGGAGCAGGCTCAGGAAATCGCGGCGCGCCGCCGCCAGGGTTTGCGGCGCGAATGGGTGGCCGCAAAAGTCGACGCCGTAGCTCAACAGGGTGGCGATGCCGCCGTTCATCATCCAGGAATCGCCCAGAGAGCCGTCCTTGATGAAATGCAAGAGGAAGTCCTCGTGGTTGCCTTTCAGGTGGACGGCCTCGAACTCTTTCGGCGTTTCGCCGATCACGGTTTCGACGACGGCGAAGGAATCGGCGCCGCGGTCGATGTAATCACCCACATAAACCAGCACCTTGCGCAGCCCCGCCGCGCTGTCGGCGTCGCCGCGGATTCGGTCGAGCAAAGACGCCAAAAGATCGGCGCGGCCGTGGATGTCGCCGACGGCGTAGATCCGGCTGCCTTCGGGTGCCCGCGGCGGTTTGTTGAAACCGCCGCCGTTCAATCCGGAGTTCTCTTCTCGGCGCGTCATTCAGGTGTCCCGCTGCCCAAAAGCAACCTTGCAAGACCGTCGTAGGGGTGCAATTTAGATGATACAGACCACTAGCCTCTTCAACATCTGGCATCCGTTCGAGTATCATATGCGAACGCCGGGACAGCAGGAATATGATGAGCCCTCGCGCGGTCAAGACGATGTTCCGGCCGCCGCCGCGCCGGTTCGGCGTCGGCGGGGTCCTGGCCGGATGTTTAAGTCTGATTAACGGTTTATCCCTTACGTTTATTGGTAAGATCGTTGTAGGCAAAAACTCAGCAGGTTGACGATGGCCGATACCGGTAGCGCCGTGGCAACGCCTGGCCATGAAACGACAAACGAAAACAATTTACTGCTCAGCCATCTTCAGCGTCTCGGAGACAACCTGAAGGGTCTCTTTTGCGTCCACGTTCATTTGTCCGGCCTCAGGGCGAGCAACCGAAGACCTCATTTCATCAATATCGCGGCGCGCTCTTTCGACGACCTGGTCAACAACCACGAGGCGACGCTGTTCCAGCTTTCCAACGCCGATTTGGTTCTCCTTTGCAAGGAGGTTCCAATCGAGGAAATTGATCCGGTGATAGACAAGGTGCGGGCGCTGTTCAACGAGGATTCGTTGACCTTTGGCGAAGCGGGATCGTTTGATGACCGATTCACCACTTGGTGCGACCTGTCGCAAGCGGCGGATTTCAGCGGCTTTCTTTCGACCATCGGCAATCTCGTCAAAGATGCGGAGAAACGCCGGCGGAAGGAAGCTAAAAGCAGGGTCGGTACGGCCGTCAATTTGTTGCCAGGCAAACCCCTCGAACCCGGCAACTTGTCGGCGATCAATCACAAACTCCAGGGTGTTCGCATCGCCGATCTGATCCGCCAGCAAACAGCGGTCGAGGTTTTTCCCGGCGCCAAGGGCGAGGTTTTGTTTCGCGAGCATTATGTCGCCATCGCCGGCCTGCAAAGGCGAATGTCGCCCGACATCAACCTGTTCAGCGACCCATGGCTGTTCCAGTATCTTACCGAAACCCTTGACCGGCGGCTGCTGGCGGTGGTGGCGCGCAAGAATTTCGCCAAACTGTCGGAATCGATCAGCATCAATCTTAATATCAGCACCGTTTTGGCGGGCGATTTCCAGCACTTCCATCGCAGCGTTGGCGACAACACCCGGCGGGTGGTGATCGAATTGCAGCTCATCGACATCTTTGCCGACTTGCAGGCCTTTCACTACGCTCGCGAAACAATACAGGATCAGGGCTATCGGGTTCTCATCGACGGAATGACCCCCCTCACGCTCCAGTACTTCGATCCTGGCCAGTTGATGGCGGATTATGTCAAGATAAACTGGCTGGCGGAGCTTCTGAGCGAGATGCCGGACGAGCGGATCGCGGAAATAAGAGATGTGGTGGAAAACACCGGCAAGGAAAAGATCATCCTGGCGCGCGTCGATTGCGAAGCGGCCGTGAAGTGGGCATTGTCCCTTGGCGTGACCCGTTACCAAGGCCATTTCATCGACACTCTCGTCGACGCCATGATCAGCAAAGGCATCTTATGACGACGGCGGTTTCTTCCAAGATCAACGTGACGATGGGTCTTAGAGCCTATCCGAATAACTGAAGGCGGTTGTGATGAGAGCAAATCAGGAAGTCCGCCGGGGGGCCGCCGGG
>JAUXMA010000046.1 GCA_030623425.1 Rhodospirillaceae bacterium | reverse complement strand
GAAAAGCACCGGCCTGTTCCAGCCCATCTCCCGCGAGGGCGGCTTGTTGCTCAACAACCTGTTCATGAGCACGGCCGCCGCCGTCGTCCTGTTGGGCACCCTGTATCCGCTTCTCCTCGAAGCCATCGGCGGCGGCAAGGTTTCGGTGGGGGCGCCGTTCTTCAACGCCGTCTTCCTTCCGTTGATGGCGCCGATGGCGGCGGCCATGGCCGTCGGGCCCCTGTTGTCATGGAAGCGGAGCGATTTGGCGGCGGCCATGATGCGAATGAAAGCCGCCTTCGCGGCGGTGATGGTGGCGGTGGCGGCGGCCTGGGCCGCCCATGGCGACGGGCCGGTCATGGGCCTGGTCGGTTGCGGCCTGGCGGCCTGGCTCTTCGTCGGCACGTTTGTCGATCTGGGCGAACGGATCAGGCTGTTCGGCGGCCCCATCCGTGCCAGCCTGCGCCGTTTGGGCCGCCTGCCGCGCGCCAGCTGGGGCATGACATGCGCGCATCTGGGGTTGGCGATAGCCATCGCCGGGATGACCGGCGCCGGCGCCTGGAAGGTGGAAAGCATCCAGGTGATGAAACCGGGCGAGACGGTCACGGTGGCGGGCTTCGCTTATACCTTCGAAGGTGCCCGCCAGGTCCGGGGCGTCAATTACGTCGCCACTCGCGGCGCTTTTAGCGTGCATCGGGACGGCGAGGAGATCGCCACCCTTTATCCGGAAAAACGCCATTACCCGGTCGAGGGCACGCCGACCACCGAAGCCGCCATTCACACGACTTTCTTGGGCGACCTTTACGCGGTGATCGGCGACGCCGAGGGGGGAGACGGCGGTTTCGTCACCAGGCTCTATTTCAACCCGCTGGTCGGCTGGATGTGGGCGGGCGGCCTGATCATGGTGTTGGGCGGCGCCTTGAGCCTGAGCGACCGCCGCCACCGGATCGGCGCGCCGGCGCGAAAGGCCGGGGTCGCCGCCGCCGCCAAGGCCTAAGCAGCGAGCGGAATGGCCGGCCAAGCGGGTTTTTCCACAGGTCATCCTCATACTCACATACCCGTTGGCAGGTGTGGATTCTGTCCCCGCTAGATTGTCTTTTCCAGATTCGCCGAAGCCGAAGTTCGCTTTATTCTCCCCCCCATGCCGACCACCATCGCCCCGCCGCCATCCGCCGAACCCGCCGCCAGCGGAACCGGGATGCCATCCTTCCGAACCCTGCCTCACAACATCGCCGCCGAAAAGGCGCTTTTGGGAGCCATATTCATCAACAACCGGGCCTACGAGCAAATTTCGGAGTTTTTGCGTCCCGAACATTTCGCCCTGCGCGAGCATGGCCGCATTTTCGAGGCCAGCGCGCGGCTCATCGAGCGGGGGCGGAGCGCCGATCCGGTGACTCTGAAAGGTTTTTTCGAGCAGGACGAGAGCCTGGCGGACATTGGCGGCCCCGCCTACCTGGCCGAATTGGCGGCTTCGGCCGTCTCGACGATCAACGCCGGCGAATACGGACGTTTCATTTACGATCTCCACCTGAAGCGGGAACTCATCGCTTTCGGCGAGGACGTGATCAACCAAGCTTACGGCGGCGAAGTCGACGAAACCGCCGTCGAGCAGATCGAACAGGCCGAACAGAATCTCTACAACCTCGCCGCCACGGGCGAATACGAAGGCGGTTTCGAGGAGTTCAAGGATTCGGTGGTGAAAGCCATCAGGATGGCCGGCATCGCCCACAAGCGCGAAGGCGGCCTCGCCGGCGTCGCCACCGGCTTCGCCGACCTCGACGAATTGTTGGGCGGCCTGCATCCGTCGGACTTGATCATTATCGCCGGACGCCCCGCCATGGGCAAGACGGCGCTGGCCACCAACATCGCCTACAACGCCGCCGCCGATTACCGGACCAGCAACGGCGAAGAGGGCGCGGTGGTCGGCTTCTTTTCCCTGGAAATGTCGGCGGAGCAACTGGCCAGCCGGATCCTTTCCGAACAGACCGACATCTCGTCGGACCGCATGCGCAAGGGTAAACTTTTCAACGAGGAATTCGACAGACTGGTTGTCGCCAGCCAGGAACTGCAACTCACCCCCTTCTTCATCGACGACACCCCGGCCCTGACCGTAAGCGCTTTGCGGACCCGGGCCAGGCGGCTCAAACGGCGGCACGGCCTCGGCCTGATCGTCGTCGATTACCTGCAACTCATCACTTCGGGCGCGGCCTCCCGTAACGACGCCCGGTGGCAGGAGGTCTCGGCGATCACCCGCGGTCTCAAGACCCTGGCCAAGGAACTGGAGGTGCCGGTGCTGGCCCTCTCGCAGCTCTCCCGGCAACCGGAGCAGCGGGACAACAAGCGCCCGCAACTGGCCGACCTGCGTGAATCCGGCTCCATCGAGCAGGACGCCGACGTGGTCATGTTCATTTTCCGCGAGGAATACTATGTGGGACGGGACAAGCCCGTTCAGCGGATCGATCAGGATGACGCCGATTTCGAAAAGAAACTGCAAAAGTGGCAGCACCGCATCGATAAGGTGCGCAACATCGCCGAGGTCGTCGTCGCCAAGCAGCGCCATGGTCCCGTCGGCGACGCCAAGCTGATATTCCAGGGCGAATTCACCCGTTTCGGAAACCTCGACACCCTTCACGGTAAGTAGCTCGAAGTCCGCCGTCATGACCAGTTTGGAGCATTGCGGCGCCATCCTCACCATCGACCTCGACGCCATCGCCGCCAATTACCGCCTGCTTCGCGGAAAACTCGCCGGCGCCAATTGCGCCGCCGTCGTCAAGGCCGACGCTTATGGTTTGGGGATCGACAACGTGGCCCCGGCCCTGGCGGCGGCGGGTTGCGAAACCTTCTTCGTCGCCCTTATCGACGAGGGCATTGCCTTGCGGCGAAATCTTCGCCAAGCGGACATCCATATCATCAACGGGCTAGCGCCCGGCAGCGAGACGACTTTCGCCCGGCACCGGCTGACGCCGGTGCTCAATTCGCTTGCCGATATCGAAGCCTGGAGCCTGTTTTCGAAAGCTCGCGAGAGGCCTCTTGCCGCCGACATCCACATCGATACCGGTATGTCGCGTTTAGGCCTGCCCCCCGAGGAACTGGAAATTCTCGCCGCCGAACCGCAAAGGCTCGACAATATCGAGGTGGACAACGTGATGAGCCATCTGGCTTGCGCGGACGAACCCGACCACCCGCTCAACCGCCGGCAACTCGATGCTTTTCGCAAAGCCCGCCGAGCCGTGGCCGCCGCCCGCCGTGCCTCGCTCGCCAACTCGTCGGGTATTTTTCTCGGTGCCGATTACCATTTCGACTTGGCCCGGCCCGGCGCCGCGCTTTACGGCGTTGGGCCGCTTCCGGGAAAGCCCAATCCGATGGCGCAAGTGGTTCGTCTGCAAGGAAAAATCCTGCAAATCCGAGACGTTGACACCCCCCAGACCGTTGGTTATGGTGCCACCCACTCTGTCGCCCGGCGGCAACGAATCGCCACCGTCGCCGCGGGTTACGCCGACGGGTTTTTACGCAGCTTAAGCAACTGCGGCAAGGGGTATGTGGGAGACATTCGGGTGCCGATCGTAGGGCGCGTTTCCATGGACCTTGTTGCCTTCGATGTTTCCAATGTTCCCGTCGAGGCGGCCAAGCCGGGCGCCGTGGTCGATTTGATCGGCCCCCACAATCCCATCGACAGGATCGCCGCCGAGGCCGGAACCATCGGTTATGAAATCCTCACCAGCCTGGGCCGCCGATACCATAGAATGTACTTGGGCGAGTCTACTCGGGCGTTGGCGTGTAAATGAATTTCCTGCAACCCATCGGCCGGATTTTCCTGGCCTTTCTGGCCACCGCCGGACACCTGATCATGTTCACGGTCACCGCCGTCGGCAGTTGTGCCCGGCCGCCGTATTATCCGCGCATGATCTTGCGTCAGATGCTCGACATCGGCTATTATTCCCTTCCCGTGGTCGGCTTGACGGCGCTTTTCGCCGGCATGGTGCTGGCCCTGCAAAGTTATACCGGTTTCGCTCGTTTTTCGGCCGAGGGCGCGGTCGCCAACGTGGTGGTTCTGTCGATCACCCGCGAACTCGGTCCGGTGCTGGCGGGGCTGATGGTGGCGGGACGGATCGGCGCCTCCATGGCCGCCGAAATCGGCACCATGCGGGTGACCGAGCAGATCGACGCCCTGACCACGCTTAGCACCAACCCGTTGAAATATCTTGTCGTCCCGCGTCTTATCGCCGGGCTGATGATGTTTCCGTTCCTGGTTCTGGTCGCCGACATCATCGGCGTCTTCGGCGGCTACGTGGTCGCCGTTTACAAACTTGGCTTCAACGCCTCGAATTATATCCAGCGTACCTACGATTTTCTGCAGGCCGAAGACGTCAATTCCGGGCTGGTCAAGGCCGCCGTCTTCGGCGTCATCGTCACCTTGATGGGGTGCTACCACGGCTACCATTCCAAGGGCGGCGCCCAGGGGGTCGGCGCGGCGACCACCAACGCGGTGGTCTCGGCCTGCATCCTGATCCTCTGTTTCGACTACATCCTGACCGAAATGTTTTTCGCCAAATGACCGAGTCCACTCCCAAGATCCGGCTCCGCGGCGTGGATAAGGCGTTCGGCGCGAAAGTCGTCCTGAGCGGCATGGACCTGGACGTGGGAGTCGGCGAATCGGTGGTCGTCATCGGCGGCTCCGGCACCGGTAAATCGGTGATGCTGAAATGCATACTGGGCCTTTTGAAACCCGAACGGGGCAGCATCGAGGTGGACGGCAAGGAGGTGCTCGGCATCGGGGCGAAGGAACGTGAACGCGTCAACAACAAAATCGGCATGCTGTTCCAAGGAGCGGCGCTGTTCGACAGCCTGCCGGTATGGGAGAACGTCGCCTTCGGACTGCTCGCCCAGCACTTGGTATCGCGCCCGCAAGCCAAGGAGGTCGCCTTGTCCAAGTTGGCGCAAGTCGGCCTTGGCGCCGACGTCGGCGAACTATGGCCGGCGGAGCTTTCCGGCGGCATGCAAAAGCGCGTCGCCTTGGCCCGCGCCATCGCCGCCGATCCCGAGATCATCTTCTTCGACGAGCCGACGACCGGCCTCGATCCGATCATGGCCGATGTCATCAACGACCTGATCGTCAAAATCACCCGCGAGGTCGGCGCCACGGCGCTTTCCATCACCCACGACATGGCGAGCGCGCGCAAGATCGCCAACCGCATCGCCATGCTGCACGAGGGCAAGATCATCTGGGCCGGCCCGACCTCCAAGATCGACGAATCCGGCGACGCCTGCGTCGACCAGTTCATCAACGGCCATGCCGATGGGCCGATTAAAATGGCGGTCAGGGCGTGAGAGCCTGTTTGGGAAGTTCATCACGGGGAGGCATGGGTAATTTCGCGATCTCCTGGCAGGTCGTTACCGTCGTCTAGGGAGCTTCCGCCTTTGGCCCGAAAAACCACGCAATACGTTTGTCAGGAATGCGGGGGCGCGCATCCGAAATGGAGCGGGCGCTGCGACGCCTGCGGCGCCTGGAACACCCTGATCGAGGAAGCGGCCCCGGAACAAACGCCGAAGGGGCTGGGGTCAAGGCGCGGCCGCAAAATCGCCTTCGTCGGCCTTGACGGCGAGCCCGGCGCGGCGCCGCGCCGGGCCAGCGGAATCAAGGAGTTCGACAGGGCCTGCGGCGGCGGCTTGGTTCCCGGCTCGGCGCTGCTGGTCGGCGGCGATCCGGGCATCGGCAAGTCCACACTGCTCTTGCAGGTGAGCGCGGCGTTGGCGGCAAACTTGAGCTGCGCCTACATTTCGGGCGAGGAGTCCATTGATCAGTTGCGGCTCAGGGCCAAACGGCTGGGTCTCGATAAAGCGCCGGTGCAACTGGCCGCCGCCACCTCCGTGCGCGACATCGCCGCCGCCCTCGACGACCGGCAAGGCCCGGACGTGGTGGTGATCGATTCCATCCAGACCATGTTCGTCGATAGCCTCGAATCCGCTCCCGGCACGGTTGCCCAGGTCCGCACCTCGGCGCAAGAACTGATCAAGATAGCGAAAAAGAGAGGATTTTGCGTGTTGTTGGTCGGCCACGTCACCAAGGATGGGCAAATCGCCGGGCCCAAGGTGTTGGAGCACATGGTCGACACGGTGCTTTACTTCGAGGGCGACCGCAGCCATCAGTTCCGCATCTTGCGATCGGTCAAGAACCGTTTCGGAGCGACCGACGAGATCGGCGTCTTCGAAATGACCGGCGCCGGGCTTGCCGAAATCGCCAATCCGTCCTCTCTTTTCCTCGCCGATCGGCAAGCGAATGTGAGCGGCGCCTGTGTCTTCGCCGGCATCGAGGGCACCCGGCCCTTGCTGGTGGAAATTCAGGCCCTGACCGCATCGACGACGTTCGCCGCGCCGCGCCGCGCCGTGGTCGGCTGGGATTCGGGCCGGCTGGCGATGATCCTTGCGGTGCTGGAATCCCGCTCGGGCCTGGCGCTCGGCAATTCCGACGTCTACCTCAACGTCGCCGGCGGCCTGAGGATCAGCGAGCCGGCCGCCGACCTGACGGTGGCGGCGGCGCTGGCATCATCGGCCAGCGGGGTGCCGGTGGCGGCCGGAACCGTGGTTTTCGGCGAGGTCGGCCTGTCGGGCGAGGTGCGGGTGGTGGCGCAAATGGATGCCCGGCTGAAGGAAGCGGGAAAGCTGGGTTTCACCAACGCGATCATTCCGAAAATGCCCGGCAAGCGGCGCCTGGATAAGTTGACGGGCGGACTGGAGATCCGGGAAATCCTCCATTTGTCGGACTTGCTCGCCTTGTTGCGGTCGACTGCCGGCGGCGGCGGCCGGAGCGGCAAGCAAGGGCAACGTTCCATGGATCGTCCGAGCCGCGAAGGGGCGTCGCATGGATGATCTCGGCGTCAATATCGCCGATATCGGCATCGCTGTCATTTTACTGATCTCGGCTCTACTGGCCTTCATGCGCGGTTTCGTTCGCGAGGTCCTGTCCATCGGCGGCTGGATCGGCGCCGTCTTCGCCGCCTTTTACGGACTTCCCTACCTCAAACCCTACGCCCGCCAGTTCATACCTATTGATTTAGCCGCCGACATTACGGCGTGGGTGGTTATCTTCGTTTCCACGTTGGTGATTTTGTCTTTTTTCACCAGAAGCGTCTCGAAACGGATCCGGGACAGCGCTCTGAATGCTCTTGACCGCTCTTTGGGGTTTTTGTTTGGTCTGCTCCGCGGCGCCATTCTGATCTGCATTGCCTATATAGGTTTTGAAATAATAATGCCGCCGCCGGAACAGCCCGCGAAGGGAGCCGGGGAGGAGGTCGAGGAGCAGCGGCCGGAATGGCTGCTGTCCGCCCGCGGTTTGCCGCTCGTCCAGACCGGGGCGGAGCTGTTGAAATCCCTGGTTCCCGATGGCGCCGGCGGCGCCGCGGAAAGCGCCCGCGAGGCCCAGGAAAAAGTGCGGAAGTTGCTTGAAAACCAGAAGATGTTGCACGAAATGATCATACCAGAGATTAAAAACGAGAAACCGAATGCGGATTCCGGGTATGGCCGGAGCGAACGCCGGTCCATGGACCGGTTGATCGACAGCAACCGATGAATGGAAGGTTGCCATGACCAAACCCCGTCGGCATGACAACGACCACTTTCACGACGAATGCGGCATTTTCGGCATCTTCGGCCACTCCGAGGCCAGTGCCCACGCCGCCCTCGGCCTTCATGCCCTGCAACATCGGGGTCAGGAGGCGGCCGGGATCGTGGCCTATAACGGCAGGCATTTCCATTCCCACCGGGCGCTCGGCCTGGTTGGCGACAATTTCAGTTCCGAAGAAGTTATCCGCGAGCTTCCCGGCGCCATGGCCATTGGCCACGTGCGTTATTCCACCACCGGCGAGACGGTCCTGCGCAACGTCCAGCCGCTATTCGCCGATTATGAGTTCGGCGGCCTTGCCATCGCCCATAACGGAAATCTCACCAACGCTTACGCGACCCGCAAGTCGCTGGTCCGACGCGGCTGCATCTTCCAGTCGACGTCGGATACCGAAACCATCATCCACCTGATCGCCATCAGTCACTATTCGACGGTGGTCGACCGCATGATCGACGCCCTGCGCCAGTTGGAGGGGGCCTATTCCCTGGTCGCCTTGACCCGCGAGAGTCTGATCGGGGTGCGCGATTCGCTGGGCATCCGGCCGTTGGTGTTGGGACGTTTCGGCGAGGCCTACATCCTCGCCTCGGAGACCTGCGCGCTCGACATCATCGGCGCCGAGTTCGTGCGCGACGTGGAGCCGGGAGAGATCGTCGTCATCGACGACATGGGCCTGCGCAGCATCAAGCCCTTCGCCAAGGCGCGGTCCCGGTTCTGCATCTTCGAATACATCTACTTTGCCCGCCCCGACAGCGTCGTCGAGGGCAAAAACGTCTATGAGGTCCGCAAACGCATCGGCGCCGAGCTTGCCCGTGAAAGCCACATTGACGCGGATCTGGTGGTGCCGGTTCCCGATTCCGGCGTTCCCGCCGCCATCGGTTACGCCGAACAATCGGGCGTCCCTTTCGAAATCGGCATCATCCGCAACCACTATGTGGGCCGGACCTTCATCGAACCGACCGACCGCATCCGGCATCTCGGCGTCAGGCTCAAGCACAATGCCAACGCCGCCTATCTCAGGGACAAGCGGGTGATCCTGATCGACGATTCCATCGTCCGCGGCACCACTTCGATGAAGATCATTGAAATGGTGCGCCGTGCCGGCGCCAGGGAAATCCACATGCGCATCTCCAGCCCGCCGACCAGGGAGTCCTGCTTCTACGGCATCGACACCCCCGATCGGGAGAAGTTGCTGGCCGCCCGCTACGATGTCGAGGCCATGGCCGGGCACATCGACGCCGACACTTTGGCCTTTCTTTCTTTTGACGGTCTTTACCGCGCCGTTGGCGGCGCCGGGCGCGACGATGAAAATCCCCAGTATTGCGACGCCTGCTTTTCGGGCGACTATCCCGTCAGGCTGTCCGATCGCGAAGAAGGCCCGATTCCTCTCCAGTTGTCGCTTCTGGCCGAGCCGGGTTAGTGTTCCGTCTCATCTATAAGGTACCCATAACGATCGGTTTTCCCGTTTCCTCGGCAGGAGGGGGCGCGCCGGCGATGCCCAAGCATCGTCAAGCGTTCCCGACGCCCCGAGGGGACGGGAAAACCG
>JAUXMA010000092.1 GCA_030623425.1 Rhodospirillaceae bacterium | reverse complement strand
TCGACATCGAAGTGAGGGATGTCAGACACTTGACCGACATCGTCGCGGCTTTGAGGGCGACTCCGGCCGTTAATTCGGTCGAGCGGAGGCGTGGCTAAGTACCGGTGCCGACCAATCTTGAAATGCTCTAGATGTTTAAGCGGCGCCGAAAACTGCCGATAAGCGCGAGGATGCGCGAATTCCTGTGGCCGCGCGCCGGCTGGCGGCGATCGGCGCGCTATACTTTCCACCGCATGGCGCGCCTGCCCGGAACGCCCTATTCGCTGGCCGCCGGATTCGCCTGCGGCGCGGCCATCTCGTTCACCCCTTTCGTCGGGCTCCATTTCGTGCTGGCGGCGACCCTCGCCTTGATCATCCGCGCCAATATCCTGTCGTCCGCCATCGGCACGGCGGTTGGAAACCCCTGGACTTTTCCCTTCATTTGGATATGGATCTACGAGGTGGGCCTGTGGATGGGCGCGGGAAATCCGCATAATCTCACGGAATCCATTGATTTCATAAAACTTTTCGGAACCATGCTGGAGGCTTTCCTGCGCTTCGACATGGTTTATCTGTTGCAGGCGGCGTGGCCGGTCTGGTGGACGATGTTCGTCGGCGGCGTTCCGACGGGCATCCTGGTGTGGTTGGCGCTCTATTTTTCGTTGAAGCCGATGGTGTATTCCTATCAAATCAACAGGGGCCGCCGGCGGGGCCGCGAACGCCTGCGCAAAAAACAGGACGCAAAGTCATGAAACGCGCCCTTCGCCTCGGGGTGAACATCGATCACGTGGCCACCATCCGCAACGCCCGCGGCGGCGGCCATCCGGACCCGGTGGACGCGGCCGTGGTCGCCGCCAAGGCCGGTGCCGACGGCATCACGGCGCACCTGCGCGAGGACCGCCGGCATATTTCCGATGCCGACATCGACCGCCTCAGCAGCGAAATCAACCTGCCGCTGAACCTGGAAATGGCGGCGACGCCGGAAATGCTGGAGGTGGCGCTCAGCCACCAACCCCATGCCGCCTGCATCGTTCCGGAAAAGCGCCGGGAACGGACCACCGAGGGCGGTCTCGACGTGGTCGGGGGAAGCGCTCATCTGGCGTCTTACGTGGAGGCGCTGAATCGGGCCGGCATTCGCGTCTCTTTTTTCATCGAACCCGAGGCGGCGCAACTGGACGCCGCCCGCGCCTTGGCGGCGCCGGTGGTCGAGCTGCACACCGGCGCCTATTGCAACGCCAAGGGAGCCGGACGGGAGCGGGAACTCGGCCGCATCCGCGAAGCCGCCGCCCACGCCGAGGACATCGGCCTGGAATGCCATGCCGGCCACGGGCTGACCTATGACAGTGTCGGCCCCATTGCCGCCATCCCCACCATCGTCGAGTTGAACATCGGCCATTTTCTCGTCGGCGAGGCCATTTTCTGCGGCCTCGAACAAAGCATAAAGCATATGCTCGAACTCATGAACGCGGCCAGGGGAAGAGTTCAATGATCCTCGGGATCGGCACCGACATTTGCGATATCCGCCGCATCGAAAAGACCCTGGAACGCTTCGCCGAACGTTTCACCGCCCGAGTCTATACCGAGAGCGAACGCAACACCGCCGAAACCCGCGCCAAGCCGGCGGCGGCCTACGCCCAACGCTACGCCGCCAAGGAGGCTTGCGCCAAGGCCTTGGGCACGGGCTTTCGCAATGGCGTCCATTGGCGGGATCTCGCCGTCGACAACTTTCCTTCGGGGCAACCATTCATGACGTTGACGGGCGGAGCCAGAAAACGCCTCGACGAACTCACCCCGCCGGGAATGACGGCGCGAGTCGATCTGTCGCTCAGCGATGAATATCCCATGGCCCATGCCATGGTGGTGATTTCCGCCGCCGCGGCGCCGGCAGATCATTCCGGCTTAACTCCCGTAGCGTCTTGACAGGGATTGCGGATGCTGGCTTGATCTCGTGGTATCCGGAAAGCCGGAAACAATAAAATTAATGAAAATCAATATATTGTAATAGAATTTTAATGAATCGCTCCAGTTCCCACGGCATCAAGGATACGATCAAAACCATCATCTATGCGGTGCTGATCGCCCTTGCCATCAGGACCGTCGCCTACGAGCCCTTCAATATCCCTTCCGGCTCGATGATTCCGACATTGCTGGTCGGCGACTATCTGTTCGTCTCCAAATTCTCTTTCGGCTACAGCCGCCACTCGTTGCCCTTCAGCCTGCCGTTGATACAGGGAAGAATATTCTTCAGCGAGCCAGAACGGGGCGACGTTGCCGTTTTCAAATTGCCGCTCGACAACAGGACCGATTATATCAAGCGCATCATCGGCCTTCCCGGTGACAGAATTCAGCTCGTCGACGGCATCCTCAACATCAACGGCGAACAGGTCAAACGCGAGCGGACCGAGGACTACGTCGTTCGCAACCGCAACGGCAACATCCGCCGGGTTTCGCGCTACATCGAGACCTTGCCGAACGGCCGCCGCCATTACATCCTGGAAATGAGCGACCGCGGCCCTTATGACAACACGGATGTCTATATCGTGCCGGCGGGGCATTATTTCGCCATGGGTGACAACCGGGACCGTTCCCGCGACAGCCGATTTCTCAACGATGTCGGATTCGTGCCGATGAAAAACCTGGTGGGGCGCGCCGAGTTTCTGTTTTTTTCCGTCGACGGCGAAGTGTGGGAAATCTGGAAATGGGCCGATTCGATTCGTTTCGAGCGCCTTTTCCAAGGCATCGAATGAGACCGCTGAACGAGAAAGATTTGCCGCGTGATGTCCGATCCTGCCGGTCTTGCTGAACGGGCGCTGGGACATCGCTTCCAACGCCCGGAGCTGCTGGCTCAGGCGCTGACCCGCTCGGCGCCCGGTCAGGGCCGGGGGGACGACGGACGGTGGCGGACTTATCAGCGTCTGGAGTTCCTGGGCGACCGGGTGCTGGGACTGGCCGTGGCGCAACTGCTTTACGACCGCTTTGCCGGCGAGGACGAAGGGGCGCTGGCGCGCCGCCATTCGGCTCTGGTCTGCCGCGAGGCCCTGGTCCGGGTGGCGGAGAGGATCGACCTCGCCCAATTCATGGTCCTCTCGGCGAGCGAAGCGGAGGCGGGCGGCCGCGACAACCCGGGCATCGTCGCCGACACCTTGGAAGCGGTCATCGCCGCGCTCTACCTGGATGGCGGGCTGAAGGCGGCGGACGCTTTCGTCCACCGCCACTGGACACCCCTCATGGACGAGGAGACAACGCCGCCCCAGGATGCCAAAACGACCCTTCAGGAATGGGCGCAAAGCCGGGGCAAGGCGTTGCCGGCCTATCAGGAAATCGACCGTGCCGGCCCGGACCACTCTCCCACATTCACCATCAAGCTGACGGTCGACGGCCTGCCGCCCGCCACCGCCACCGGCCCGTCCAAACGTCGCGCCGAGCAGGACGCCGCCAGGGCCTTGCTGGAACAGCTGAAGCGAAAACCTTAAGGTGTTTGATTTTCACGGAAATTGCCAGCCGCGCCGAGACCGGCGCAGGGAAATCCTGAAATCGCCGCCGGTGGCTGGTCCGGCAAAAAGGCCGCCGGAATCTCCGGGTTTTTCCTCTCCCTTTCCGTCTCTCCGTGGTTGGATTGATTTTCCGGTCATTCCCATGCCTTCGGAGGAGGCATGATCGGCCGCTGCTCCATCATCGCTGTTCTCGGCGCCCCCAACGTCGGCAAATCGACCCTGGTCAATCGCTTGGTCGGCGGCAAGGTGTCCATCGTTTCGCCGAAGGCGCAGACGACCCGCACCCGGGTCATGGGCGTTTGCATCAGCGGTCCGGCCCAGCTCATCTTTGTCGACACCCCCGGCATCTTTTCGCCCCAGCGCCGCCTCGACCGGGCGATGGTGGCATCGGCCTGGGGCGGCGCCGCAAAGGCCGATGCGACAGTTCTACTAGTAGATAGCAAAAAAGGCCTGGATCAAGATACTCGCGGCATTATCAAGGAGCTGAGAAAAGGCTGCGGGGGAGGGCATGGCGAAACCGTCCTGGCCCTCAACAAGATAGACCTGGTCAACAAACCGCTGCTCCTCGGTCTCGCCGAAGCATTCGCTGGGGAAGCCGTGTTCGACGAAATTTTCATGATTTCCGCCATCAATGGCGACGGCGTCGATGACTTGTCGGCACATTTCGCCGGCTTGGCCCCCGAGGGACCGTGGTTGTTTCCCGAAGATCAGCTCTCGGACATGCCCGAGCGCTTGCTCGCCGCCGAAATCACCCGTGAGAAGCTCTATCTGCAACTTCATCACGAACTGCCTTACGCGGTTGCCGTCGAAACCGAGAGTTGGCGGGAAAAAAACGACGGCAGCGTCAAGATCGACCAAGTCGTCTACGTTGAACGAGCCAGCCAAAAAAGCATCGTCCTAGGAAAAAACGGTCGGCGCATCAAAGCCCTGGGTGAGGCGGCTCGAATAGAGCTCGAAGACATCCTCGGCCGCCGGGTGCATCTGTTCCTGTTCGTCAAGGTCCGCAAGGACTGGGCCGAGAACCCAGAGCGCTACCGCGACCTGGGACTCGATTATAACGTCTGAACGGAGGGCCGGCGCCGGGGAAGCCCCGCCGGCGCCGGCCCTCCCGGGGGGGGGCTTCCTTGGATAAAGCCGCGACATTCCCATTCAAGCGGCAGGAAATCTCCGCCGATAGTGTCGTGACACCTGCATTTCTTTCCCCGATTCGCCAAGAGTTATTCACCACCAAGCGGCTTCGCCAACATGCAAGGCACCAAGAACTCGTTGAAATTCCGCGTGTCTTGGTGGTGAAGAGTTAACCGCCGACACAGGGAACCTTCCGTTAGAGCAAATCCAGGTTGATTGGAATCGCCAAAGGCGATTCATCAATCTGGAATTGCTCCGAGGTGGCGGGCGAACGCGCCAGGGACAAGGACTGGCGTTTCGTTGGGTGTTTTCCGCGCGAGCGGATTTTTCCCGGCTTCGTCGGCAAGCCGAATCGGCATCCTTGAATGTCTCGCGGGCATCGGAATTTGCGCCGCCACCGGCGAATTGCCGGATAGGGCGGAAATCACCCGAAAAACACCATTGAAAGCGCGCCTTGCGGTGATTCGCCGGGTACATGGGCGGGGAGACGGCGCTTTCGTACGCCACAAATCAAAAGAAGGCCGCCTTCAACATGCTTTCGAGCCACATCGGGTCTTTTTTCAGAACTATCGGCAATCTTGCGCCACCGGCAAGGCAAAACGAGCGCAACAAATGTGGCCCGTTTCGTGCATCGCTTTTTAGGTTGCTTTAAATGTTCGTAGGAAAATGCAAGTGTGACTTTATTGCCGCTAAAAAAGCCAAAATGTGGCTTAGATGCTACTATTTATGGATTTATCGTTAGAAATATGCAACATCTCCACTCAACTGAAATCACGGCAACAGAACTAGCCTGGGAGGCGGGTTCATGAAAAAGCCAATTTTTTCTCTTGCAAGTGCATTCTTTTTGGCTGGGTGCGCGGCACCCATGTCGGGTCAGGTGGCGTCCTGGGCCCTTGAGGGTGTCAGCATTCTGACGACAGAGAGGACCTTCGTCGATCACGGTGCATCCTTGGTCGCTCAGAAGGATTGCGCCATATGGCGCGGCATCAATGGCGAGGCAATTTGCATGGACGGCGATCCCGTCATCCCGCTCGCCATGAAGGCAAGATCCGGCGATAACGCGTTGGACGTGGAAGAGACGCCGGAATCGGCGTCGTTGGCCGACTTCGAAACCGCCGCCGGCGGGCTCGATCCTGGCGCCAGAGGGCCGGGGCAAGAGGCGGCCGCCGCTTATCCCGTGGCCGGGGTCGGCACCGAGACGGCTTCCCGTATCCGCCGCGATCACGGGCCGGCGGCGGACGTCATGGAGTTCGTCGACGCCTGGGCCTATCTGCAAGGGTTAGAGGCTGCGAAAACCGCGGCCGTCGCCGCGGAATCCAGCATGAAAATCAGCGGCTTTGATTTGTTGTCGCCGGAATCCCGTCAGGACGCCGGCGAGTTCGTCGCCATCGGCACCGAGACGGCTTCCTCTATCCGCCACGATCACGGGCCGGCGGCGGACGTCATGGAGTTCGTCGACGCCTGGGCTTATCTGCAAGGGCTCGAGACCGCGAAACCCGCGGCCGTCGCCGCCATGGACGGCCCGGACCCGGCGGCGCTGGCCGATTTCGAAACCGCCGCCTTGGATTTGCCGTCGAGCGAATCCTTCGGCCTGGATTCCAGCCGGTTCGCTGCCGCCAAGATGGCTTGGCGCCGGTCGGTGATGACGGCGAGCGACGACACGCCGCCGGCAACGGCAAGCGGTGGTGGGGAGACGGCTATCGGGGCCGCGACATCAGGAAGCGAGGCGTGGAAAACGGCGGAGGCGGGTTCCGAATCCTTGGACGAGTCCTTCTTCGGCCTTTATTTCGTCATCGGCAGCCTGTCGCGTGTCGCCGATGTCGACGGCTTTCCCAACCGCCGCTGGCAACTCGGCTCGCAAGTGGTCGTCACCCGATTGGACGGGCGTGAACTCTACCGGGAGGTGGTCGGACCGT
>JAUXMA010000361.1 GCA_030623425.1 Rhodospirillaceae bacterium | reverse complement strand
GGGGAACCCGGTCCTCGACGGTGACGCCGCAGGCGGCGAGCGTCGAGACCTTGTCCGGGTTGTTGGTCATCAGCCTGATGCGGGAAAAGCCCAGTTGGCGCAGCATCCGGGCGGCCGGCAAATAGACCCGTTCGTCGGCGTCGAATCCCAATTGTTCGTTGGCGTCCATGGTATCGAAGCCCTGGTCCTGCAATTCATAGGCCCTGAGCTTGTTGACCAGGCCGATGCCCCGTCCTTCCTGGGCCAGGTATAAAAGAACACCGCTGCCGGCTTTGGCGATCTCACGGATGGCGCCTTGCAGTTGATCGCCGCAGTCACAACGGAGCGACCCCAGCAAATCGCCGGTGAAGCACTCCGAATGCAGGCGGACGAGAACCGGTTCGTCGGCTTTCGGGGCGCCGATGATGATGGCCAGGTGTTCCAATCCGCCGTCGATGGGACGAAAGGCGATGATCCTGGTATCATCGGCGTGCAGCAGCGGCACCCGGGCTTCGCTCACCGCCCTTAACGTCCGCGCCGCTGTATTCTCGTATTGAAAGATGTCGCCGCCGTCGACCAGAAGGAGGTCGTGGCGGGTGGTCCAGGCGGCGAGGTCGTCGGATTGCGGGTCGGCGAGAACCGCCGTCACCGCCGCCGGCAGCAGCCGGGCCAGTTTGGCCAAACCGACGGCGGCGCTGTCGCAGCCGTGGGCGGCGGTCTCGGCGGCGGCGGGCCGCAACGATTTCATCGCCGGAGCGGTGGGATCGAGGCCGGACAGGGGATCGGCCAGGTCGCGGATCATCTCGGCGCTTAGATCGTTTGGGGCCGTGACGGTCACGACTTTCGCCATTTTCGCCCGAATCCCCGTCAAGCCGAGGACAGCGGCGCGACGGCCGGTGATCGCCAAGGCCGGAGCGGAGTGGCTCATTGCCGCCAGCTTTTCCAGCGCTTGCGGAGTGACGCTTTCAGCGGCCTGAACGAGAACCGCCCTGCCGGCGCCGCCGCGAACCGCGACAACAAGGCCGCGGCGCAGCTCGGAAACGGCGCGGTTCACCGCCAGCAAGGACACCGGCTCACGCGTGGCGGGCATGGAAATCAGTTCAAAACGATGCGGCATGGCGCCAGAGTTGGTGGAACAAAAAAGCGGTTTGCTCATCCCCACAAGACAAAACGGACGGCTCACAAGGCGAAAACGGGTGGGAAATTCCGCGGCAGCGGAATTTTTTCCATGGCCCCTAGGGAACGAATGACAATAGACCCAAACGGCCGCCAGTGGAAGGGGCAAGGGCCTTAAACGGATTGCCGTTCTTTAAACCTTCGTCATTCCGATTTATAGTGGGCATCGGCAACGAAAAGTGGAGCCGCGCCAGCCATGACCCCGGGCAAACGTATCCTCCTTGTCGACGACGACGAAGCTTTGCTGCGGACGCTGAGCGAACAATTGCAGCTGCATGAGGAATTCACCACCACCGCCACCGGGAGCGGGAGCGAAGCTCTAAAACTGGCGAAATCGGACTACTTCGACGTCATCATTCTCGATGTCGGCCTGCCCGATATCGACGGCCGCGAAGTTTGCCGCTCGATGCGCCGAAACGGGGTCAAATCGCCGATCATCATGCTGACCAGCGCCAACACCGATTCCGACGCCATTTTAGGCTTGGACGCCGGCGCCAACGATTACGTCACCAAGCCGTTCCGCATGGGCGTTCTGCTGGCCCGGCTGCGCGCCCATATCCGCCAGCATGAGCGCAGCGACGATGCCATACTCACAATTGGACCTTTTACTTTCCAACCCAGCGCCAAGCTTCTCGTCGATAACGAGACCAACAGGAAAGTCCGCCTGACCGACAAGGAAACGGCGATCCTGAAATATCTCTACCGTTCCGGCGACCGGGTGGTCGGCCGCGACGTCCTTTTGGACGAGGTCTGGGGTTACAACGCCGGGGTCGCCACGCATACCCTGGAAACCCACGTCTACCGTCTCCGCCAGAAAATCGAGCGGGACCCCTCGAACGCCGAGATTCTGCTCACCGAGCCGGGCGGATACCGGCTATCTCCTTAGGGTGTGTACTCATAAATGACACCCAGTAATCAGACGATAGCTTACCGCGCCGATGTTAGCTCAAACGACTTTTTCAACAG
>JAUXMA010000298.1 GCA_030623425.1 Rhodospirillaceae bacterium | reverse complement strand
CTAGCCGACGGAAGCGCCCGCGATCCAGTGGTCGTGCCAGGCGGCAAGGTTGAACAAGGTCCACAGATGCAGCGCATGATCCCGCCGGCCTTGCCTGTGGTCGCGGAACAGGGCGGCGACATACCGGTGGTCGAAGATATCGCGCCGCAAAAGATCCGACTTGAGAACCGTGGATTCCGCCTGACGCCCGAACGGTCCCCTCAGCCAATCCGCCATCGGCGCGCCGAATCCCATTTTCGGGCGGTCGATGATGTCGGCCGGCAGCAATCCCTCGAGCGCTTTCTTGAGCAGGTACTTGCTCTTGCCGCCCTTGACCTTCCAGTCCCCGGGAATGTCCATGGTGAACTCGACCAGGTTGTGATCGAGAAAGGGCACACGGCCTTCGACGGAAGCGGACATGGCGATCTTATCCACCCGCATGAGCAGGAGCTCCGGCAGCCGCAACCTGAATTCGGCGTGGATCATGCGGGTGAGATCGTCGCTGCCGGGATGGCAGCGATCGAACGGGGCCAGGAAGGAATCGATGACGGCGGCGCTGTCGGCGTCGTCGGCGCCGGCGATGTCGAGGCCGGCGTCGGCCAACACCGGCCATTTCCCGCCGCCGATCTTCTTGCTCATGAGCCGTTTCTTGTGAACGTTCCAAAAAGCGTTCGCGCCGCTCCAAAACAACTCCTGGTTCCTGGCCGCGCGGCCAAGAACCTCGGCATAACGGTCGAATGCGGGAAGCCGCCGCGCCAGCCCTTCGGCGGCGGTGGCGGCGGCTCGGCGCAGCGGGCCGGGGGCGAAGCGCAAATAAGGCCGCCAGAAGGTCCGGTACAACCGCAAAAAGGTCATGTAGCTGGAATAACCACAGAACTGCTCGTCCGATCCCTCGCCAACCTGGACCACGGTGACCCCGGACTCCTTGGCCAGCTTGGAGACGAAATAAAGCGGTATGCAGACCCAATCGGCTATGGGCTCGTCCTGGTGATGCACCAGGTTGTCGAGATACCCCGTCATGTCGCCCTCGTCGATGAGGACTTCATGGTGATGGGTCTTGAATTCCCCGGCCACCCGTCTGGCGTATTCCAGTTCGTTCAGGTGGGGATGATCTTTAAAGCCGACGGTAAAGGTTTCGACGGGGCGATCCATCAGCCGGCTCATCAAGGCGACATTGGCGGACGAATCGATGCCGCCGGACAGGAATACGCCGAAAGGCACATCCGCCATCATGCGTTTGCCGACTGCCGCCTCCAGGCGCTTGCGGATGCCGTCCGTGTAAAAACGCTCTCGCCCGGCGTCGTCGAGATCCGCCACGTCGGCCGCTTCGATGCCGCGTCCGGGAACCGCGTTCCAATAATGCCGCGCCGACATGCGGCCATTCGAGTCGACCTCGAGCAGGTGGCCGGCCGGCAGCTTGAAAATATCCTTGAACATGGTCAGCGGCGCCGGCGCCACCAGGAAGCTCAAGTAATGATTGAGCGCCGCCGTCTCCACGTCGCGGCACACCCGCCGGTCGGTAAGCAGGGCCTTGATCTCGGAGGCAAAAAGGAAAGAGCCGGGGATTTGCGTGAAATAGACCGGCTTGATGCCGATCCGGTCGCGGGCCAGCGTCAGGAGATTGCGCCCAGCGTCCCAAATCGCCAAGGCGAACATCCCGTCCAGCCGCTCGGTCAGCCCTTGCGCGCCCCATTCCTCGTAACCGTGGACGATGACCTCGGTATCGGCGTGGTCGGTGCGGAAACGATGGCCGTCCCGTTCCAACTCACGGCGCAAAGCCATGTGATTATAAATCTCGCCGTTGAAGGTGACCTGGACGCCGCCGTCCTCGTTGGCCATGGGTTGGCCGGCCGCCTCGGACAGATCGACGATAGCCAGGCGCCGATGCGCCAGCCCGACCCGGCCGTCGGCGGAAATCCAGTGACCTTTGCCGTCCGGTCCGCGATGCGCCATGCTGTCGCGCATGGCCTCAAGGCGGGCGATCCGGTTGTCGAGAGGTTGCCGCCGGGGGGTGTTGAAATCCAGGTATCCGGCTATGCCGCACATGCCCTGGTCCGAATGATTTCTTCAATTTCAATGGCCTGTGATCTCCCTTCGGCTTTGCGGGTCATTCCCGCCAAGGCGGGAATCACGGAGAGGGACGGAGGGGGATTGAAAAACAGCATAAAATCAATGGCATATTTTTTGGCCGGATACTTAGTTCCCCGACATGCCCAGGGTCGCTTTCGGGTTCCGCCGAGGGCGCCGATTCCAAGGGCGGGGAGCCCCTCTCCAGTTCCTTGATGGCCTGCTGTTTTCGCTTCCAGAAGATATCGACAAGCCAATGCTTCTTGATATGGCGATACTCTCTCCTCAAGGCCGTCTTCTTTTAGCAACCCGGCCAGGGCCGACGATCGGCTCCGGTCCCATTGCCTCTTGCCCGCCATGTTGCCTTCATCCGAAGCTGGGCACTGGCAACGGTTCATCCCGGGGCCGCCGCCGCAATTCCGTCCGACGAACCGCGCCAGCATAAACGCGCATTCGGTCAACGGCGGCGTCGGCGACCGTGCGATCCTACAAACTATCTCCATCCATGTCATGATTCCTGAAAATGTGGCGATCCCAAACGCTATTGGCCGCGGAACGTCGTCGGGAACAACAACGGGACGGCGGCCGGGAAGACGATGCCGCCGCCAACGAGCCGCGGTTGAATATCCGCCTCATCGCGGCCCACCGCGTCAGTCATCGGTCTTTTTGTCGAGTTTGGATGCCACCTCGTCTTGCGACATGGCGGCGGCTTCCTCTTCGGCCTTGGCGGCGGCTTCCTCTTTGGCTTTCTCTTTGGCTTTCTCTTTGGCTTTCTCTTTGG
>JAUXMA010000337.1 GCA_030623425.1 Rhodospirillaceae bacterium | reverse complement strand
GCCAGGGAAATCCGATGCACGGCATTCAACGTCACGATCTCCTCCGCAACGGCACGAGGATGAAAAGACATCTTCCCGAAACCGCCGCCAATAGTCATACCAAGTTCCGGCATTCCCAAAAAGGAGCTTTTCGAGCCGACCGTGAGTGTTGCGCGGAAAACGAAGTGGCGCCGGCGACGGGCGGTATTTCAGGGGGCGCGCGGTTGCCGCCACAAATGGGGATGGGACCGCAGCCCCGAAATCAATGATAAACCAAGGGGCTGTCCCAGATAACGCCGTTAGGTATTATCTGGGACAGCCCCTAATATATCATGACAGATCAATCGATTGATCGAAATTGATTGACAGGAGTGCCGGGCGCGGTCTCGCTCCGTGCCAGCGCCGGATCACTCCCGCGCCGCCGGGGTGACGGTCAGCTCGACCTTTCGGCCTTGCCGGATGACCACCACCCTTTCCGCCTTGCCGGCCCTGAGGCCGTTCAGAATACCGATGAAATCGTAAATGTTTTCGATCCCGGTTCCGGCCAGTTCGACGATGACATCGCCGCCTCTCAGTCCGGCTTTCTCGGCCGGGCCGCCCTTGGCGACGCCGGAGATCTTGACCCCCTCGGTCCCGTCCTCGGCATAGTCGGGAATGGTGCCGAGATAGACGCGGATACGGCGGCGGCCGATGGACCCCTTGGGCCGTGCCTGGCGGACGTATTGCGGCGCCGTTTCGCTTGCCGCCAAGGACAGCGCGATCCCCGCCAGCAAGCGCGCCACCTTGGCGGCGCCCGGATAGTTGATCTTCCCGGCGCTGTCCCGCGGCGTCGAATAGTCCGTATGGGCGCCGGTGAAAGCGTTCAGCGCCGGCACGCCCTTGAGGTAAAACGACGTCGCGTCGGTGGGTAGATAGCTGTCCTGGCTGGTGACGATGGCCAGACCGATGGGGACGTTGCGGCGTTCGATTTGCCGCGCCCAGACGGGACTGGAGCCGGTGCCCTGCAAGATAAGGCTTTTCTCCAGGCGCCCGATCATGTCCATGTTCAGGTAAGCGGCGACCGCCGGGCGGATGGAAGCGCCGCCGCCGCTGTTGGCGAGTTCGTTGACGAAGTGGCTGGACCCCAAAAGCCCCATTTCCTCGCCCGACCAGGCCGCGAATAGGATGTCGCGCTTGACCTCGAGCCGGCCCTCGTCCTTGAGGGCGGCGAAATACCGGGCGATTTCGATCAGGCCGGCGACGCCGGAGGCGTTGTCGTCGGCGCCGAAATGAACCCTGCCCCTTTCGTCGTCGCGGGCCAGCGAGCCGCTGATTTCGCCCCGGCCCAAATGGTCCACATGCGCGCCGATGACCAGCATCGGCGCCGCCGCCTCCGTCCCCAGCCGGGCAAGGACGTTGCGGCCTTGGCGTTTTTCCCGCTTGATGTCGATGCGCCCGCCCAGCTTGACGCCGGGGATCAAGAAACCGGCCAACGCTTCGCCGCCGTCAAGGGCATCCTGGAGAGTCTTTAAATCCCTGCCGGCATGACCGAGCAGTTGCGCCGCCGCCCGATCGGAGATCGAGACGGCGGCGATGCCGAACACGCCGCCGCCCGAATCCGAGGTCAAACGGACCAGCTCTTTTTTGACCTTCGAGTTGGGGCCGGAGACGACAACCAGACCGACCGCCCCTTTGCGGCGCGCCACCGAGGCCTTGTAGGGAAGGTCCGAATAGCGGAGCAGACGGGTGGTTTCCCCGCCGCCGATGTTCTCGGGCAGGAACCGCAGCACCATGACCCATTTGCCGGCGACGTCGAGCTCGGCGTAGGAATCGTAGGCTTTCCCCCTGCCCTCGGCGGGGGCGACGATGCCGTAGCCGGCGAAGACGACCTCGGCCGCCGCGATCTCGCCGGAGCTGGCGAAGGCGAGCGGCCGCCAGTCCTCGTCCAGGGCGAGGTCCCCGCCGCCGTCCGCCGCCGCCACCGTCAACCGGTTGGCCTCGCCCAACGAGGCGCCGGCGGTGAAGGCGAAGGTCTGAAAGAAGCCGCCGTCCTCGCCGGCCGGCTCCAGTCCCAGCGAACGGAAGGCGGCGGCGACGTAATCGGTGGCCATGCGCTCGCCTTTAGAGCCGGTGAGCCGGCCGCCCATGGCCTCGGAAGCGAGTTTGACGACATGCCGGCGGATGTCGTTCGCGGAAATTCGTTGCCGGGTTCCGGCCATGGCCGGCTCGAATCCGGCGGTTCCCTGGCCGCCGATGCCGTCGGCAAGGCCGAGCCGCCGCCTGGCCTCGGCGTCGTTCCAATCGGCGATAAAGATCTGCGAGGCGCCGCCGGCGGAGCGCCCCGAGGTCCAGGTAAGCCGGCCGCCGTCGGGCGAAAAAGCCGGCAGGCCGTCGAAGCCGT